>CACYYO010000030.1:0-4144 GCA_902778645.1 uncultured Rhodospirillales bacterium
TCTATCCACTCTTTATGAGTTGCGAAATGAAAATTTGCGCCCTATATTATTACAAAATGTTATGCATTTATGGAGATGTGTTATGAGTGATGAGGAAGAGATTATTCCACTAAAATTTGAGCGAAAGTTAAGCTATTTGCTTCGGTCTCATAAGGAATTACAGCCTGTAATTTTATCATGGGCAACGGAAATGCTGACTGAAGCCAGAAAGGATTGGGGAGAAATGCGTGCAACCAGTATTGAAACGATTATATCTCTTGACCGTAAAGCACTTGCTGTCAAACGAGGTAAAGCGAGAGATACGAGATATATTTCATTCAGAGAATATTTTAAGAAATTACAACACAAGAAATTTATTGATTATCAAAAGCAAGGAAAAGTATTAACCGCCAGTGCTTTTGTGCGCTATTTTCTTAAAAATAAAGCAAAGCTAAAGGATATTCCGTATAAAAATACGAATTTGGAAAATAAGCTTAATCAATTAGCTCAAGCCAACAACAGAGAATTCAAAAAAGCTTTTGTTAACTATAGATAGAAGCTTGTTAACTATGGGTCATAGACGGGTTTTCTCCTTTGTGTTAATAGGAAAAAGCTGTTTACTTTAATTGTTAACAAAGGAGAAAAAACATGTCTTTTTATAAACAGTATACTTCGCCGTTGGGGTATGTGAGCAACGGCAATAGGGTTGATACCTATGGTGTCGACCACTCGGGATTTACGACGCGTGATGAGTTAGCTTATCAAACAGCACGAATTAACCGAGAAAATGACCTGATGACGCAAATGAATAATCAGGGCATCACAAGCTATCCGCAATATACAACCAACTTCTGGGGAACGAATGCGGATAATAACTACGGCTTCGGGACTTCTAATATCGGAAGCAATATTGAGAATATGCAACAGACGATGACACCTGTTCCGCAACAACCTCAACCTGCTCAACCTCAGGTTTCTCAGCAACCGGATGTCTGGGCTGACCAAGCTCAACGCAGAGCTGAAAACAGTTTGTTAATGGATGGAATGGATATGCTTTACGGAGCTAACCGAGCAGTTAATGGAGCAACATTTGGCGGACTTGATTGGCTGGGTAATAAATTAGGTATAGATACACAAATGAATGAGTATCTTCAACTTAAAGATGCACAAGGTCAAGGAAACATTGCAAGAACAACAGGACAAATGGTTGAATATGGCAGTGGCGGGCTGAGTGCCGGAGCTATTGGTAAAGCTGCTTATGAACCGGCAAATATGGCGTACAACGGCTATAAAATCGGTAACAAATATAATAAATTATTAGATAATCCGTTTCAGGGAAATGGAACAGATATTATTGCAACAATGAAGAATCATGCCGGAGAGCCTGTTGTTTTACAACGTGGTGAAGCCATATTGGGGGAACATGGAAATGTTATAACTAGCGGAAGACCTTTACAGCATATAACCGGAACTTCTCGTAATTACGGATTAGATAAAATAATTTATAAACATAATATGCCAAGAAATGAAGTCACTCAAATTCCTAAGTATATTAAAAATAATGAACCTATAGAAGTAACTTCAAGAAATCAGCATGTTTATGCTATTAAAGGTCCTAATGGAGAAACAAGGATAGTCACAACACCACAAGATAGTTACAGAACTATTTCTTCAATGTACATAAAAAGCAAGTAAAAAAAGCCCTCGCAAGAGGGCTTTTCCTTTCTTAATCCTACTCTCTGCTTCCTCGCGAGAGAGAGATACACAACAGGCGATTTCCGTTTCATTCCTGTCGGTAAGAAATACCTTAAGGTACATATAATATATCACATTTTTGCTAAAATGCAATAATCGATATAAAATAATTCTGTCAGACAGTTACAAAATGATTTAAGAGAGCGTCATCCTTATATTTATAATATTGCAGAAACTCTAGGAACAGTAACAACACCTATGCGCTTATTTAGGGCTTCAAAAAACCTTTAGCTAGACATTCGGCAAACAGGTTGTATAATGGAATTATGGATACCGGCATAGCAACTATTGGTTATTCTGATTTATCTAATCCGTATGATGTTTTAAAAAATGCGTGAGCAATAGGTTTGGGTAATGCTGCAGGAATAGCTTTAGGTAATAGAATGCTAGGACGAGGCGGCGGAAATATGGCAAGAATCGGTTTTGATGCATTAGGTAATTCTATGAGCAATGCAATGACAAATTGGTTTAATGATTAACCTTATAGAAGAGGAAAAGATGGATAAAAAAACGCAAAGAAAATTATTATTATCAACGCTTCAACTCTTAGCTTTGATAGTGTGGCTTATTGTTTTCGGATTGCATTTTTTCGTACCCATCTTTCCTCTTTTATTTTTCGCTGATGTATTTTTCTTTGGTGGACATTCACTGTTCAGGTGGTTATTTTATCATCAAGAAATGTGGAAAAACAATCTAATACATAACAATGACTACATAAAATATAATTTATTGTACCCTTTAGCAGTAGGAAGTTGTGTTCTTGCTTATTATTGGCAGGATTCATGGAAAATTATATTGATATTTTTAAAAACACTCGAACAATAGGAGATTTCGATGAATAAATTATCCCCTAAACAAATAGCCATAAAATCTTTTATTTTATTGCTTCATACATTAGTTGTATTACTTTTTATGTGTGAAGCTTTTAACTGCCTAATTATACACCGAAATTTTTACTTTATTATAGCGATAGCTGTTTTCTTCTTATACGTCATAATTATGCGTTGCATTTTAAAAAAACAAATATCTTTCTATATGTCAGATTATGATTTGATAATTTATATGTATATTCCATTACTTATAGCATTAGGTAGCGTATTTTATCTGAATTTTGAGAGTTCTATAAAATTTATAATAGTTATGACAGGAAACAAATAAAGTAAAATAAAGAAAACATAATTTAGATAATGGGGAAATAAAAATAGTTACTTCTCCTACACAATATTGTCAAACAGTATCTTCCATGTATTATTCCAGAAAATAAAAGAAGCCCTCGCAAGAGGGCTTCTTCTTTCATTCTCTTAATAAAGCTGTCTCTTGACTAAGAATACGAGTAGGCGATTAACAATTTCGTTCCTACAAGCGAAAGACCCTTAAGGGTAAATTAAATGTATCATATTTTCATTAAAATGCAATAATCAGCATAAAAAAATAATAACTACTATTTCATCTCTTATCCGCAATACGGAACCAACTTTTGGAGAAGTTCTTCAGATAATAACTATGGTTTTGGAACATCTAATATTGGAAACAATATTGAGAACAGACAACAAACGGCAAGTCAACTACAGATTCAGCCAAGAATATGGGAATCTGCTTCTGATGGAAAAAAGTCTATGATGATGTTGTAAAAATTGAAGGAGATTATAATCCTCAAGACCAAAATGCTTTCAGCTATGATTGGGCTGCTATTAAAACAATTCCTCAGATGTATAATAATTATTTACGTTTGAAAGATGCTGGTTTGAGTGATAAGTATAAACACGCTTATATCAATTGTAGTGCCTCACAAAATGGCAAAGGTGGAGCTGATGTTGCAACTATTGTTTCCGGTATCCGAGAATGGAATGATATAAGAACTGGAGCGAATTCCCTTGACAGTAGTCAAGGTGACCAGTATGCTAATCAAATAGGACGACTATTAGGTGGTAAATATCCAAACGGAGATTGTGATGAGCTCATACAAAGATATATTAAAAAATATTACTAAAAAAGGCGTAAAAATATTTTTTGTAATATTTTGTGGGTATATCGTTTTTAGTCTTATTGTTATAGCCATTTTATGTTTTGGACCAAGTTGGTAGTTATTGAAGAAAAGCTCGTCAGAAATGACGAGCTTTTTGTTACTCTGCTATTTTCTTAAATTAGTCTGGTCGCTATTTTTTATTTTTGTAATGAAACCTGGGTTGCGATACGAGAAAAGTGGTGGCCGAACAATAAAAATGGCCTGGCAGACTTAGATACCAATGGTTAGAATAATTTACAAACCAGCGCGAAAGTTATCCTATTTTGCCTTTATCTATCCTATCCACCACCAATAAAAAATCCTACCCTGGCGGTAGGATTTTTTATTGGTGAGTTTATGACAGCTCGAACTTGCGAGAAGCAAGTTTGAAAACAAGCGAAAGGT
>CACYYO010000030.1:4154-19978 GCA_902778645.1 uncultured Rhodospirillales bacterium
AGTTTGAAAACAAGCGAAAGGTGAGCGGGAGCATACCGGTCAGCGTTAGCTGATGAGTGCAGTTTCGGCGGAGCATAAGCGACGTCAATCGCAGCAGGGCCCACCATAATAAAAAGAGGAAAGATATACTTCCTCTTTTTTTCTGTTTTAAAGGGGGCGCGAAAGCCCAATGTTTGCGGGTGTTTGCAAAAGATTTGTTTGAGGCGACCAAGATGTCACTTTTGATGATTTTTGAAAAGATACCGCCAGCCGCGCCAAAATAGATACTTTTGGACCAAAGCTAACTCAGACCATTTTGCCCTGATTTTATTAGCTTCTAACCTGTCCAAGTTCGTATCCTATATCCTCGCCACTCTTGAGCAAATAAGAAAAGAGATACTTCCAATGATACATTTTATAATTCATCGGTTTTGGTCGGATATGCCACGACAAACGGTTGTTTCCTTTCATTTTCCGGCAATACTTGATAGTCAAACCAAGTCCAGAAAAAGTTTTCTCCGTTTTCAATTGAATATCCGTCTTGGTTATGGTCTGCCACATCGTAAGTATCGGCAAAAATCAGAACATCATCAGCGATTGTTTGCGTTCCCATTGTATCATATCCGATAATAACACGCCAATGTCCACCCATAAAAACATTTTCTACCATAATCGGATGCCCCAATTTTAATTCTTTTAGCACAAAATCAGAAAATTCCTCGTAATCGTCAAATGATTTTCCCTCAAGGTTTGTTTTAACATTCCAGCCAAGGCTGTTAAAGTAATTTGCTATCCCCTTCACAGTGGTTCCGGTTTCAAAACTTGCTCCCATTTTTTCTATCAATTCTTTTTCGGTAACAGCACTCTTGCCATAATACCATAAAATGGTCAGTGCATCTGCCGGACCGCAAGAATATTCCGTTGTTTGCTGATATGTCGGATAATGCGTCAAAATTGTCAAATGATCGTTAGAGGTGAGTTCAAAAACATCCGGCATGTTAAAATAAGGTGAGGCTTTGTGAGTTATTTCTTGGGGTGCCGCAGAAGCACCTTCGGATTTTATATCCAGTCCATTCGGATAAGGAATTACCCGCACGTCATTAGCAAAAACAAGATTGGGGATCGGTAATAATCCTATTAAAGCCGCCATTAAAAATTTTTTCATTTGCTTTTCTTTCATTGTCTGGTAGGACTATCGTTTAATACTAAAATTTTCACGTTTTATCCTTTCTTAATTTTGATAAAAGTTTATCAATGCAAAAATAAAAAAATCCTTAAAGTATCTGAAATATAAACAGAAGTAATTTTAGAAAAAATGATATATTTTCTAAAAATCTGTATTTACCTTAAAAGGTTTTATTTAACACAGCCAAACAGAGAAAATATGGTAAAATCATCATGAACTTATTGACTCCGAAAATTTCCGCGCTAATAATAGAACATAAATAGAACATTAAAAAGATAGGAGAATATAAAATGCTAAAGAAAATATTATCTAAGATACTTGTAATATCCAAAATAATTTTCAAAATTTTTATTTATCTCATGGCGTTTTGTGGTTTTATGAGCATCTTTGTACGTAATATTGATTTAGTTGGTGATTGTGCCGATGATGGTGGTGTTTGGGACGATGAGTACAGGGTATGTCGTTTTGACTGCATGCATTGGAACGAAAAGGGTGGTTGTATTTTAAGGTCAGATGAAGAACTTAAAGACTACGTTAACGGATATTGCAAAGGGGATGGAAAAGGTTTATACCGTTGTAGTATGGCAGAATTAGAATTGTCTAAAAGACAACTACGTGATGAAATGAATGGCTTAAAAGATGAAGATAAAGATTTACAACAATCCTCACAAAATTTTGATAAAACACCTATTGATAAGATTGTAATAGAAAAAAACCTGCGCAAAATGTATTTAATGAATGGTAATAATATTATAAGGGAATATAAAATATCCTTGGGCTCGGAGCCGATTGGGGCTAAGCATCAGGAAAATGATGGCAAAACACCGGAAGGACAATATGTTATAGAAACGCGAAATTTCAATAGCAAATTTCATCGTGCCTTAAAAATTTCGTATCCGAATGATGAAGATAAAAAGTGGGCAAAAGAACATAATGTTTCTGCTGGAGGTGATATTATGATACACGGTTTCCCCAATTGGACTCCCAATTTTTTATTCAACTATATTCACAAATCAGATTGGACAAAGGGGTGTATTGCTGTAACGGATGAGCAGATTGAAGAAATTTGGGCATTGGTAAAAGACGGCACACCTATTGAAATAAGACCATAATTAAAGAGGTAAAATGCGCCAGCACGTTATAGCATTGGTTGATTGTGACTGCTTTTTCGTTTCTTGCGAACGGAAGGATAACCCTGATTTACAAGGAAAGCCGGTGTGCGTGATGACCGGAGGCAGGTTGACCGTTTCTGCTATCACTACTTCCTCAGCTTGTTCGGCATATCTCCGGCATAATTCCATAACTTCGTTGATATCTGACGGCTTCCGAACCATGTAAATTTTCACTGTTTTCATTGTATTTCCTTTCGTTGTAATACAATGAATGCTTGGAAATGGGGCAATATCAAGTAAAAGAAGCAAAAATCTGCAGATTTTCTATCTTTTCTTGCTCTTATGTGGATACAACTAATCCCTCTTAACCTCGGTGGCCTGCTTTTCATCAAACATAGCATAACCGGAGGCGGTATAGGTGATTGGTTTGATTTTGCTTTGTCAAGAGAATACTTTATAGTTTAGAAAAACACTAAGTATGAAGTTAGAATTTTTACATTCGGCAAATAGATCATTTTATTTTAATCCTTTACACTCCGGTTTTGATAATATTTTCTTACAAAATATCTATCAGAAGAAATTTGCTGATTTTGATTTAAGCAAAAATGATAGTTAAAAAACTTCAATTTCTGTTATTAAGAACGGATGGTCGGAGTAAAGCATTTCTTCTTTGGCAGATATTAATTTACAATCTTTTGATGCTAAAATATACTCAATTTGGGTATCATAAGGATATTTCGGTTGATATCTCTTTCCATCATATGAAACTAGTGAATTTAATCTATTTCCTACTTGCAATTCAGGAAATGCTTTATCAATAGAAATGCCTACAGTATTAAAATCTCCGCAGATAATATTTGTTTGCTCATCAGGGATTAACATTTTTGCCCATTGATTTCGGTATTCCTTAAATTCTTCATCCCAAAAATGTTTATTAAAGTGTTGAAAAGGAAACATATGTGTATTGGTAATGTTGATATTTTTGTTTAATTTAATTTGTAAACCGGCTTTTTGAATATATTTGTCATGCATAACCCAATGTTCACCATTGGGGCGTATTGTTTCTATTTTGGGATTTGCTAATTGTAAAACTTTATAATCATTGAAGGGAAATCTTGAGCATATTGACAGACCATAAAACTTATTTTCAACAAAAAATGCTTTTTCACCTACTAAATTTTTATAATATGGCAGTTTGCAACTTTGCGTAATATGCTCAACAAACTCACTATCCCCTTTAATATTATCCATTAAACATTCCGCTATACACAAGATGTCCGGCTTTTCATCTTTGAAGTATTCTACATATTTTTCAGGGTGAAATCCTGCAAAAATATTTTCTTTCTTTTCATTATACCCACAATGAATCATACACTGAATAACATTAGCAAAAATTACCTTAATACGCATATTTTCTTCTTTCCCTTACATATTGTGAGCATAATGCGAAACAAGTTAAAATTTGAATAATCAAATTAATAAATCGCTTTACTTCAGAATCTATCAAATATGAGTTGTTTCTATTCTGTAAGCATTTTATTAAGCATCCTTTTCTCACACCCCGGTTTTAACAATCCCTTTGCCGAATTTGGCTTCGAGTTCGTCAACGAGGTGCGAGAGTTTGTCGTCGTGGGGCTTAACTTCCTCAAACAGCGACTGTTGCACTTCGCCATAAGTCAAATGCGTTAGCGTTACGCCGGTTGAGCGATAAATTAAATTCGGGCGGTAGAGTTGTTTCAAGAGGTTTATGGCGGTCATGCGCACTTCTTGGTCGCCGTTGGTCGGGTTGGGCAGTTTTGCCTCGATGGCGAGATATTTGAAGTCTTTGGTGCGGAGCATAACTTCCACTCCTTGGCAAAAGCCGTTCCACCGCCTGAGTTTCTGACATGCCTCATGAACGTGCCGATTTAATTCATGCTCCAAATATTCCAAACTTTGCGTGAAGTCCTCAAAACTGCGGGTAACTTGTATGCTCTGCGGTGCGGTGGGCTCGTTATTCACCAAAGATGTGGCAATGCCGGTCAGCTCGCTTTTGAGGTTTAATCCGTTTATGCCGAAGGCTTTTCTAATCCAGCCGTTTTCTTTCTCCACAAAATCCTTAATTGTAAAAATGCCGCTGAACTTCATGTGTTCGCTGTTTTTTCGTCCGATACCGCTCACGTCCTCAATTGGCATTTCGCCCACAATATCCAAGATTTTATCGGGCGGAATAACAAATATCCCGTTGTTGCTTTTTGCTTTATCGCTCGCCAATTTCGCAAGCGTTTTGGAAGTTCCTAACCCGATAGATACCGGTATGCCGACCTTATCCCAAACCGTCTGCCGGATATTCTTGATAATGTCGGTATAGGTGGAGTGATAGACCTTGTTGAGGCTGGTTAAATCAATAAACGCCTCATCAACCGAAGTAACCTCGACATCCGGACTGAACGTTTTAATCGTGTCCATAACAACTTTAGAAATCTCGGTATAGCGGTGGTGGCGCGCCGGAATACAAATCGCCGTCGGGAAGTTCGGCTTAACCTGAAAATACGGCTGCCCCATTTTAATCCCCAGTGCTTTGGCTTCCTTTGAGCGCGATACGATTATGCCTTTTGAGCCGCCACCGGTCATCACGCACACCGGCTTTCCTTGCAAATCGGGGTTATCCTTCCGTTCGCAAGAAACGAAAAAGCAGTCGCAATCAACAAGTGCAATTATTCGCTGGCGCATTTTACCTCTTCAATGTTCTATTTCTGTTCTATTATTAGCACGGAAATATGGAGAGTCAATAAGCTTTATGTTGTCTTGCGTTACTTTTTACATGACCATAGGTAAGAGAGGTGTCAAATAAACAGAATTAAAAAAATAATTTTATTTATTGTCGGATTATTGACTATTCCGGCAATTGTTGCTTGTTCAACAGCATTTATTTTTTATTATAAGTATAGACTTTTGAACACTCTTTTCTATTATTTCTCCAACATACCGATACCGCGAAGGATACCAATCATCCCTTCGGCGGCGATGTCGTTTGTGATTTTGCCCTCGTCGTTGAAATAGTAAAAATTCATTACCGAAGTGGAGATATGTTTGCCGGTGGCAGGCATTCCCATAAATTCGCCGTCATTGGTGCCGGTTAACGTCCAGCGCACCGCGACAATGTTACCTTCGGCGACCATTTCCTCAAGCTTCCATTGAACATCAGGAAATCCTTTGCGCATCCAATGAACAACAGATAAATACCCTTCCCCGCCATATAAAGGTGTCGGTGATGCCGGTGTAAAAAACGGCGCATCATCAGCGACAAGTTCTTTGGCAAGTTTTGAATCTGCGGTATTTATCATCACCTCAAAGCGTTTTATTGCCGCTTTGTGGGCATCAAGTTTTTCCATTTTATTCTCCGTAAATTTGCGTATATTTATCGTATTATTCAACATCAAAGTCAAAATATGTGTCCGGATAAGGTTCATCTTTAAGCGTAAAGTGCCACCACTCGGAATCAATTCCCTTAAAACCGGCTTTAATCATGGCATCATGCAAAATTTGACGATTGCGTTTTTGCTCATCGGTTATATTTCCATAGTCAGGATGAGAAATTTCACTGAACAAGTCAAAAGTTCCTCCCATGTCAACAAAACCACCGTCTTTTTTGATAATGGTTAAATCAATGGTGCTCCCTCTGGTGTGACCCGACTTGGCCATAATGTAATTTCCGGCAAGCAAGTCTGATTTTTCTAACTCAGGATAAAAGGATTTATCACCGGGGTCATTTTCATCATTTATCCATTTTACAAAGTTGTCGACAGCTTTTTGCGGGCGATATGAATCCCATATTAACAGCCGATAGCCTTGTTGACGCAAATCATCAGCAGCCGTTGCTAAAGCGGTCAAAGCTTCTTTGGTTAAATAGGCACGAGGAGCTTTATAGCCGTTAATTTTATTGCCGGTAAAATTATTCGGAGAATAATAACGAATATCAAAGGCGGCATCAGCAATTACCGAGCTGATTTCTGCAAAATCCGATTTATCGGTCGAGATGGTTTCTGCTATTGCAGGGATTGAAAAACAGATCAGTAAACTTAACATCATTACAATTTTTTTCATGAATATCTCCTTTGCTTTTTTGCCTTTCATAAATATTAGCAATAAAATTTTCACTGTCAAACTTGTTTTTAAGAAAATATTAGGATGATTGGTGCAGATTTAGGACTAAACGGGTAATTATAAGGTGTGACAATGCAGTATTTTTTTCAAGATAATCATTCACGGGATTTAATCATTTTTTTCTCCGGATGGGGATGTGATGAAAACCAGTTTACTAATCTCCATGATCACAAAGATGTACTGATTTTGTATGATTATCAGGATTTAAATTTGGATTTTGATTTTTCAAAATATGATAATATTTATGTTATCGCCTATTCTGCCGGTGTGTTTGTGGCTTCAATCATGGCAGATAAGCTTCCGAATGTTCGGAAAAAAGTGGCTGTTTGCGGGAATCCGTATTTGTTTGACGAAAATCTGGGGCTATCTTCGCAGATAATTCAAGTTTTCAGAAATATTACTTTGGATAATTATCTGGAATTTCGCCGTCAATATATGGTCTTCAGCACTGATGAGTATGAAAAATATAATCAATTACAATCCCGGCGGACAATAGAAAGTTGTGAAAATGAGTTGAACGCTTTGCAAAAAATGTATCAGGAAAGAAAAGCGCAAATCGCCCCGCTCTTCGATAAGGTCATCGCTGCGGAAAATGATTTGATTTTTAAGCTTTCAGTACAAAAAGATTTTTATAAAGATAATTTGCGGATTATTAAAAATGCCAGACATCATATTTTCTTTAGGTTTAACAGCTTTGAAGAGATATTAAATGTCGAATAACCCCCTTATCCGCTTTATTAAATTATGCCATAATAATACATATAATAATTGCGTTTCTTATAAATTGTACTTTTTGAGATTTTTCATTGTTTCAAGAATGTAAATTTGCTGGTTTACGGTCAGGTCTTGGAAATTATCCAGAAGTTCTCCATAGGGGGTGGGTAAAACTTTTTTGAGCATTTGAATAATTTCCGTTACCTCTTTCGTTCTATAACCCTTTATTTTTTCGATATTTTTCATAGCTATTTCCTTTATATGTATTTGATTGTTATTTATATAATTCGATATGAAATGTTGTTCGTGGATAAACAATCTATTTCAGGGTAGTTTTATAATATGAAAGATGATATAAAGAAATATCTGGGCTATAAAGTCCGTGCTCTAAGGGAAACCGCAGGAATGACGCAGGAAGACTTGGCTACTGTCTGTGATGTCAGTTGGCGAACCATCTCTAATCTGGAGCGCGGAACTGTTGTTCCCGACTTAATGATGATTTACCGTATCTCACAGAAATTCAATATCAGTATTGATGAGATGATGGATAATAAGCTTGTTGCCAATAAAAGTTTATCACGCATCGAAAAAGAAAATCTCATTATTGAACAAATCAGACAGGCTGATGATAATTTGTTGGATTATGTCGAGGAGCAATTCTCTTTGTTACTCAAGCATTTTCGTCACTGAGTATTTTTGAGTTCCTTCAAGACTTCTTGTTCAAAGCATTTTTTGGCTTTCAGAAGATAATCCGAGCTTTCACTCAATGCGTAAAAGCTCGTCAATCGGTATAAGTTTTCAAATTTGTAATAAATACGGCTGATCAGTTCTAAATACTCTTGAGAATTTGTATCATCTATTTGTGCTATTTTTATAATACTCATCTTGTGTTCCATATGAATTTTGTTGCATACTTTATTTTTTTAGCTATTATATATTTCATATTTTTGACTTGGGAAGAAACTAATTTTATGTAAGGCTTATATAAAATGGGGATTAAGGATAGCACTCTTTGGGCAAGAGAAATTCTCAGCTTTTTGGAAACCGCAAAAAACGGAACTATTAACGGTACTGCTGCCGCTAATGCCATGAAACAATCTAATCTCTCAAAGGCTATCAAGGAGCTTGAGAGTAAACTCCAATGTCAACTTTTGGAACGACATCATGACGGCGTAAAACTCACCGAAGTCGGCAAAGAAGTCTTTATGGTTGCCTGTGATTTGGACAAGGCTATCTACAGGCTCAAAAATTTTTCAGCCTCTGCACAAAATATATCCGGCAAAATACGTTTATGGACCAGTGATGGTCTAGGGGTCGGCTATTTATCCTCCTGCCTGTCTGATTTTATGAATAAATATCCTGATGTTAAAGTCGATATCTTCTGCTCCTTGGACAGACCGAGTTTTTCGACAACCGATATGGCTATTGTCTATGATGAGCCTGATTTTGATGACAGTGAAGTTGTCTCTGCCTACAGTCTCAAGTTCGCCTTGTTTGCTTCCATGGGGTATTTAGCAAAATTCGGATATCCCAAAACAATTGGCGATTTACAAGAAAATCATCGCGTTTGTGACAGAGAAAACTTTGCCTCTGTGTGGCCACAGTGGAACAAACTTATCACCGGAGCCAAACATGTTGTTGCCACGACCAACTCATCTAACCTGCTCTTGCGTATGACTTGTGAAGGAATCGGTATTGCTCTCCACCCGATAACTATCGGTAAAAAAGAGAAAAGTTTAGTACAGCTCCCTCAACTCGGGCTTAATATCAGCCATCCTTTTTGGGTCGTTTCTCATAAAGAAGGGCAAAACATTCCTAAAATTAAGGCTCTGATTGAGCATATAAAAGAAGCAACTGCTCAACTATAAAATCAAAAAATTCCAGGGCAATCTTATTTTGTTCATTGCAACAGACCCATATCTTTTGTTGAACCTCTTTACCCAATAATAATTCGGCGTAACTTGTTTTTTTGTTTGATGGTGGAAGATTACTTATACTGACATCGGCTAAATTTTCGTCTTCAACAAAATTCAACGTTATTTGCGGGTGTTGGTATTCAAAATTTTGATAATCGTTTAATGTCAAATATGGTGACAGATAGACACTTAAGGTGTGTCTGCCTGAAGAAGTCTTGTCTGGTTTTACCATTATCTTTGTGACTATTTCCTGAACAATTGCCGCACATTGGGCAATCTTTTGCCCTTGCGGCGTCGCCACACACCCCTGCGGAGAGCGCTTGAGCAACCTCATTCCGACTTCTTTTTCAAGATTACTCATCATCGTACTTAAATTCGACGGCTTTATATTATTTTCTGCTGCCGCTTTGCTCAAAGATTTGTACTTTATGACTTCTTGGAGATAAAGTATGCTGCGAATAAAATTGATACGCCCTTTAATATTCATTTTTTAAAATCTTCTTTTGTTATGCCTTAAAATATATAACCATATCATAAAATTAGTATATTCTAAAATTCATTTGGTCAACCCTATAATGAGGCATGGGTATTGAAAATGACATAAAAATTGAACTTGCCACCTCTGAAGAGTTGTTCAAAGACGCCATGGCTGTTCGCAAACAAGTGTTTGTCAAAGAGCTCAATATTCCCGCAGCTAAAGAATTTGATGGCAATGATTATTGTGCCGCCCATGTTGTCGCCTATATTCAGAAGCGGCACCGCAGACTTCCCATCGGAACAATGAGAATTCGTTTTTTTTCGGATTTTGTTAAATTTGAGCGTATGGCGGTCACAAGAAACTTTCGTAAAACGAACGTCTCGGAAGATATTATGCAGTTTGGCATTCATTATGCCTCTCTTAAAGGATATCGCCAAGTTTACGGTATGTGTAAGCAGGAACTTTTACCACGCTGGCAACAGTGTGGCTATCATGAAGTTAAAGGGGCTGAACATGTCGAACAAAATGGTATGATTCTGATTCCTATCTGTATGGATTTACCCGAAAATCCGCACGCCATTCGTATCACATCGCACCCTACTCTTTTGACGGCGCTGGAAGGTCATTGGCATGATAAACTGCAAAAAATCAGAGAATTTTCACGTTTTGATGCTGTCCTCTTAAAACTCAGAAAATTAAAACAAAAATTCCTTTAAGAAATTAATCTTCAGCCTTCTTTTTTAGAATGTAACTTAGTTTTTGCAGCGCTTGGTATTTCATTTGCTCTTCCGTCAGCCCTTTGGGAACAACGACAACAGCTTCTGTTTTTGTCTCCGGTTCAATAGCGCTGACCTTAACATAAGCCCCTTGCACAACATATTCAAAGTAAATTTCACTCATTATTTGAAAAACTTATTTGTTTTTAAGAATCCGAACGGCACCAATTTACCGACCTGCCCGCGATGACCGAGCCATGCCAGTAATTCGGTTTCCGTCTTGGCTCCGGTATTCTTTTCAAAGGTGAAACCTTCTTCCTTCTTGAAAATTTGCATATCAGATAATCGACCATCTTTGTATTTTTGCAAGGTCACACCGCGCCCACGAGCCATCCCCGGTATTTCTTCAATCGGGAAAATCAAAAGCTTACGATTTTCACCGACTGTTGCAATCATGTCACCGGTAATTTTTTTGCAGAACATGGCTGCTTCACCATCAGCTAAGTTCATAATTTTACGGCCATTGCGGGTTTGCGCCAACAGGTGGTTTTCATCAACGACAAAGCCTTTACCGTCCGTTGAGGCTATCACATAACTTGCTTTCGGTTCAAAGACAAACATTTCACAAATATTATCGTTATTCCCTAAATCAATCATTAGGCGCAACGGTTGCCCAAACCCTCTGCCACTCGGGATTTCACTCCCGGAAATATTAAAGAATTTCCCTGAGGTATCAAATAAAACAATTTTATCTGTCGTCTGGGCGTGAACAGCTAATTGTAAAGCATCATCATCTTTGAACTTAAAGTCATCATTAAGGTTTGCATGCCCCTTGATACAGCGTATCCAGCCTTTTTGGGAAAGGATAACGGTAATCGGCTCTTTCTCAACAAAAATTTCCACCGGAACTTCAATATCTTCAGCCACCTCGGCAAATTCGGTTCGGCGCCGACCCAGGGCTGTCTTTTTCCCGAATTTCTCTTTAATTTGTTTGATTTCACCGGCAATAGCTTCCCAGCGCTTTCCTTCGTCAGCAAGCAAGGCATCCAACTGCTCTTTTTCCGCCTCTAAATCTGCATATTCTTGGCGAATTTCTGCCTCTTCCAATTTACGCAGGCTCCGCAACTTCATATTCAGAATCGCTTCGGCTTGGTTCTCAGTCAGGTTAAACTTGGCCATCATTACTTTTTTAGGCTCATCTTCCTCGCGAATGATACGAATAATCTCATCCAGATTCAGATAAGCAATCAAATATCCGGATAAAATCTCGAGACGAGCATTAATTTTTTCCAATCTATATTTAACACGACGTTGCAGAACCATAATTCGGTGTTGCAAAAACTCGTGCAGGACTTCTTTAATCGACATCACCCGAGGTACACCATCCGAATCGAGCACATTCATATTCATACTAAACCGGATTTCAAGCTCGGTTTGCTTGAACAAGTGTTCCATCAGCATGTTGGCGTCGACTGTTCGGTTTTTGGGCTCCAGGACAATGCGGACATCTTGTGCCGACTCATCTCTGACATCATTGAGCATCGGCACTTTTTTGTCGCTCAACAACTGCGCTATACGTTCAATCAATTTTGATTTAACAACGCCGTACGGGATTTCTTTAACAATAATCTGGTATTGTCCGTGCCCTACGTCTTCCGTCTCCCATTTGGCACGAACTCTGAAATACCCTTTGCCTTGTTTATAGTTGTTTAAAATGGTCTCAAAGCTGTCAACAATAACACCGCCGGTCGGAAAATCAGGACCTTTTAGGCGGTGTACCAGCGGCTCATTCTCGCAGTCCGGTTTTTCAATCAAATACAGTAGAGCGTCGCAGACTTCACTAAGGTTGTGCGGCGGAATATTAGTTGCCATACCGACGGCAATACCGGTCGAACCGTTGCACAGCAAATTCGGTACTAAGGAAGGCATAACAACCGGTTCGGATTCTTCTCCGTCATAGGTGGCAATAAAATCGACGGCATCTTCGTTCAAACCTTCCATCATGGCAATCGCAAATTCTGTCAATCTGGCTTCCGTATAACGCATAGCGGCGGCGCCGTCTCCGTCAATATTACCGAAGTTACCTTGCCCGTCAACCAGCGGGTAGCGCACGGAAAAGTCTTGTGCCAAACGCACCATTGCGCCATAGACAGCACTGTCTCCGTGCGGATGATATTTACCGATGACATCACCAACCACACGCGCACATTTCTTAAAACTGGATTTAGGATCCAAATGCAACTGACGCATTGCATACAGCAAGCGACGATGCACCGGTTTTAAGCCATCTCTGACATCCGGCAATGACCGTGCCACAATGGTCGACATCGCGTATGACAGATAGCGACTGCTCAACTCTTCAGCCATACGAACATTTTTTATTTTTTCATCAAGGGCGGTATTTTCGGTCATTTAAATTTTATCCTAACTCTCTATAAGCCTAAGTTATCAAGCAAGTTAGCACGGCTTTCCGGAAATTTCAAGTAATGAGTTTTAAAAAAGTTTTTGTGGAGGAAAAACTCGGTCAGGATTAGTAAATCTTTAATTTCTTGTGTTGTAGGGTGCTCACTGCCGCTCAGAATAAAATGGGGATAGGCGTAGAGCCGGTCGTGATAAGGGCGCCCGATTTCTTCACAAACAGCCTTGCCTGTCTTGGGGGATATATAACGCAAATTCTCCTGACTGCCGGTGACCGAGCATTTCTGTAAATCGAGTTGAATCCCCAAAAACGATAACAAATAGAACTCAAAATAACAATAATATGCTAGCCAATTTTCTTGATGTATTTGATTAAAAAACTTCTCAACATAACAAAAAAATTCTTCTAAACTCTCACCCTCCGGCATGGTCTCATGGCTCAGAGCACAAAAAGAAGAAAGGACAGCTAATTTTTGCGGACAGGTAATGAAATTGGCGGCTTCTGCCCTAAGCAGTTCAACCTGCAAATTCCACATATTTTCTTCCAGTCTGGTGTAGGCCTCAAAATGAATGAGGTTTCCTTGTTGGTAGATGCCCAAATTTTTCTTGGTTAGGCAATTTTTGACATAACCGACAATTTTGCCGTGTTCTTTGGTGAGCACGGTCAGAATGAGTGATTTCTCGCCATGGCGGCGGAGGTTTATGATATAGCCGTCATCATTAATAATCATGGATACGCGACTTATTGACGGCATCAAAGGCCATCAGGTCAGAAATAACTTTTTCCATATCTTTCAGGGCAATTGTATTGGGGCCGTCTGAAAGTGCCTTATCCGGATTTTCGTGAGTTTCCATAAAGACCGCCGCAACGCCGACAGCCACTGCCGCACGCGCCAAAACAGGTGCGAACTCACGCTGTCCGCCGGAACAGCCGTCTAAACCTCCCGGTTGCTGAACGGAGTGTGTGGCATCAAAGATGACCGGGCAACCGGTTTCTTTTGCCATTTCAGGAAATGAGCGCATATCGGTAACCAGTGTATTATAACCAAAGCTTGTTCCCCGTTCTGTCAGGCAAACATTAGAGTTTCCGGAATCTTCGGCCTTTTTGACCAGATTTTTGACATCCCAAGGCGCCAGAAACTGACCTTTTTTGATATTAATGACTTTGCCGGTTTTGGCGGCAGCAACAACCAAGTCGGTTTGGCGGCACAGAAATGCCGGAATTTGCAAAATATCGACGTATTGTGCAACAATATCGCATTGCTCCCGCTCGTGAACATCGGTAATAATCGGACAATTGTATAATTTTTTGATTTCAGCAAAGGTTTTCATCCCCTCTTCCAAGCCGACGCCGCGCGCACCGTTAATAGAGGTGCGATTGGCTTTATCGAACGAGGCCTTAAAGATATAGTTGATACCGAGTTTACCGGTCAGCTCGACCAATTTGCCGGCTAAATCAACGGCGTGTTGATGACTTTCAATCTGACAAGGACCGGCAATGATAGCGATAGGTAATTTGTTGCTGATTTTAAAGTTGCCGATTTGAATTTCTCTTTGTTCCATTTTTTGACATCCTCATTTATTAATTTAATGTTCGTATCATAGCAAAGTTTACGGCAAGCGCAATTCTTCCTGCCGTTTAATCAACATAAAAAAACGGCGGATAATTCCACCGCCGTTTTTTTGTATCCTTCAGAACATTAATAATCTACATTCATCTTCAAATAGGTACTCTCATATCCTGTCATTACCGATGCAGGTTTATAGGTTGACCCATCTGTTGGAAAGTATGTGTTTATGATTTTTAAACAAAACTCTTTTGTTTCCTTCATGCATTTATCGTAATCGGCAGAACCTGGAATACAGCTATGCCCGCCTCCGGAATGAAAAAGATTTTGTGTTATTTTGTCAGCTTCCGTTTCTCCCAGCTCAGGGAACCAGTACGATCTTATAATGACAATATCATATCCATCATATACCGTACCATTGTGCGTTACTTGACTCTTATGGCATCCATATTCACCGGTTGTTGAAACCCCTTTAGAATGAGGAACCCCTTCATAGACACACTTCCAGCAAGTACCATTATGTACAGGTTCTCCTTTTCCACAATCAGGATATTTTGACTCAACCCATTCGGCGTGATGATTTTTTGTATGGAAATTGGGTACCAGGCATTTCTTTGCATTTATGAAGCAAGAACCGTCTTCATCATAGGTATACCCGGCATCGCATTTCTCAAGCCAGAACTTTCCTTGTTGTTTCGGACAATGAGAATCCGTGCTTGTGCATTTACCATGTTCCGGACATGATGTCAACCGACGAGCGTCGCAAGACATATTCCAATGCCCGCCATCACCGCAGTCTACATAATTTCCCATACTGAAACCCAGTTCATAGTAAACTATATGGCAGTTATCATGTGCATTTGTGTAAGAAAATACACATCTAACATTCTTTTTTTCAGCTCCGTGAACAACTCCTGATCCGTAGCCTTCCAAAGATGAGTATATCTCGTGGTAGTGATTGTTGCTCGGATATCTCGTTGATGTCCAATAATTAGCTTCAGCCAAAGCAGTTCCTTTTGCTTTTTTCAAACCATTATTTATTTTCTCGCGTGTTGGACCTCTCAGCGTCAGTGACTCTCCAAATGCCGGCAAATACCACTTTTTACCGCCTACACTCATACTATTACAATATTCTGCTGCAGGGAAGCTCATATTTTGCGCTTTCGCAAAATCTAACATAGCTTCCGTATTGAGTTTACCGTATAAATCAGCATGTACTGAACTATTGTTGAGCCAACGTTTCGAATCATGACGAACCATACCTTTAGGTTGCTCTTTCGGACCGGAAGCAAAAGCTGCTGCAAAAATACTTTTTTTAGCTTCCTCTAATGAAATAACCAGTTTATTGATACGATCTGAAACAACACCGATAATCGTTTTACCAGGGATAATTTCCGGACCGCAAGTATCATCAGCGTAGTAAAGATCACCTACTTGACATTCCGGTTCTTTTGTCGCAGAAACTGCCGAAACACATTTCCCTTCCTCCAGCGCAAAGCCGTCTTTACACTTTGTGCAAACACCGGAGTAGCGTGTTTCACCACCTGCCAGTGTACAGGTCTCTTCCATACCATCTGCACAATTCTCAACA
>CACYYO010000031.1 GCA_902778645.1 uncultured Rhodospirillales bacterium
TCCCTTTCCGAACTCGGCCGTTAAACCCAGTTTCATCAATGGTACTTTGTCTTAAGACACGGGAGAGTAGATCAATGCCGGATCTTTTAATCACATATAAACCTCCCTTATTCCAAATCTTTATAAAGCCTCGCTTATCTTTAAGCGGGGCTTTTGCTTTTTCTGCCTCTTAAAGATACTCTCTTATCACATCTCTCATAAAAGGAATAGTTACGTTCTCGACCATATTTGTGTGATTATAAAAATCGCGCAGATACTTTTGAAATTCTATTTGAAGGGCATTGGGTTTACCAAATTTTTCTTGAAGACGCCCCGTTAAACCGAATTTTCCTGTATAGTTTGGGTGGTTAATAATATATTTTAAGTTATACTTTTCGGCGGCGGCGATAATTTTATCTAAATACGGATAGTTTGAGGTTTCATAATCGGAGGTTCCTAAACAGATATCATAATCTATCTCTTGATTAAATCCATGAAT
Organism: uncultured Rhodospirillales bacterium; assembly: GCA_902778645.1. Lineage (GTDB taxonomy): Bacteria > Pseudomonadota > Alphaproteobacteria > RF32 > CAG-239 > Scatocola. The sequence continues at coordinate 479 of CACYYO010000031.1, forward strand.
GTCTAAAAAGAAATGTTCATGCAAATTCTGCTCTGCGACACAATCAGAAACAAGACACTTATAAGGTGTAAATTTCATTCTGATAAGCGTAGAAACATTTTCTGTCTCTCCAAGATATTGAACAAGTGCACCGGTAAACAAATCCGCCCGCTTTTCGTGCTTATTTGTAAAACTGGCAGTCGCATGCGGTGCGGATAAAATCAGTGTTGAACTTCTATCAACAAACTGAAACACCTCAGAACAGTTTTCTTTCCCATGAGAATAGTTCTGATTATAAATTAAGTCATATTTTTTTAGTCGCCTAATCATGGGAAAATTATAAGAGCTTAATCCTAAAAAAAGATAAAAAATACCGCCCTCTCGAGCGGTATTTTACTAAAATTATTTTCCTTGCTTAATCATTTCTATCAATTCTTTGACCGATGGAATACCGTCACGGTAAAGCGGATCAGTTGCAAAACGATAAACCTGATGACCGGCAAAAACAAGATTATCCATAATACTGCCGTTATGACCGACATCATATAAGGTTTTATGAATACAATATGAGCGAGGATCAGGCAATTTCCCGGTTGTGCCCTTAGCTCTTGACCAAGTTGAGAATTGGCATTGAGACAAGCAACCGACACACTCTGCACGGTCTTGTTTCATCTGTTTCCAATCCTCCGGCGTCATAAACACAACTGTATTATCAGGTGTCTCTTGAATAACCGACAAACCGGCATTAAGCTGACGATTTGCTTTTTCCATATCTTCTGCTTTGATATAAACGGTCTTTGTTTCACTCATTTTCAGGGGCTGTGTATATTCGTTATCCGCCTCTGTCTTAAAAGCAATTTCTCCGTCTTTACGATTCATCAATTTCTCAAGGAACGTGTTTTTAATCGCAGAAGAAAAGAAACCGGTCGGGCTGAAACGTTGCAAAATCACATCGCCTTTTTTGACTTGCAACATCAGCTTTTTCCATGCGTCACTGATAGGGCTTTCTTTTGTAATCATCGGACGTGTCCCGAATTGGAAGGCAACTTTACCGATATCGGGATTATTGATGTAATCTTTCCATTCATCCAAGCGCCAAACCCCACCGGCGATAATAATTGGGATATTATCCAAATTGAGAGCGCGCAGAGCTTTACGTAGTTCAACCAAACGCATATAAGGAGATTGCGGCTGATTCGGATCTTCGGCATTGGACAAACCATTGTGCCCGCCGGCAAGCCACGGGTCTTCATAAACCACACCGCCTAAAAACTCTTGGAAATTGGAATAAGCTCGTTTCCACAGAACCTGAAAAGCGCGTGCGGAAGAAACAATCGGGTAGTAATAAACACCGAACTTAGAGGCCAATTCGCCCAAATGATAGGGTAAGCCCGCACCACAAGTCAAACCATTAATCAACCCTTTGGCTTTTTCTAAAACGCCCTCAATAATGCGCTCAGAATCAGCCATTTCCCAAAGCATATTCATATGCACGCGACCATTGCCGCCGGAAACTTCATGAGCAACTTGCGCCTGAGCAACACCGCCGCGAATGGCATAATCAATCATTTCTTCATGGCGCTCGGGACGGATTCTCTTCATAAATTTCTCAACAATAACATTTCCTTTGGCATCATAAAAGTCAGGACTGACACCGGAAAATGTTCCAACGCAGTTTTCGTGAGCCCATGCGCCGGCACTGCGCCCATCGCTGGCATTAATACCTTTACCACCTTCAATCAAGGGGTAAACTTCTTTGCCGGAAATCATAATCGGTTCTAAATCTATCACTGTTATAATCCTCATCAAATGGTACACTATGACAACGCTAGCACATATTTTTTATTTTGTAGAGTCAAAAATAGTATTTATTAGAAAATTATTCTGTTAACGTAAATATGCTTGAGGAGATATGATTTAAAGAGATAAAAACAATAATAAGGCAAAAAACGGCATACACAAACATCATATTAAGTAATGTTCTGTTCTGTAAATAAGAAAAATTTTGAGCCAAAGACTTCAAAAAATAATAAATAGCGATGATAAAAACCAAAATAAAACTTATTTGTATCCCAATACCGAGAGAGGTAATCTTTGCCTGATAAGGGAACAGAAGATAGTTTAATCCGCCAAAAAAGAGGAGATACAATAAAATTCCCGCCCATGTCCAATGGCGCATTTTTTTGTTTTCCTCGGCGCGCTCTTCTTTTTGTCGCGCAACTTCTTCGGCAGAAATGGCCGACAACTCCATGCCACGGACTTTTTGTGGTTCTTCAGATTCTTTACGTACTTTATTGAGCTGATGAGCTAACTTTTCTTCCATTGCACACAAACCGCAACCTTTTGCCGTAAAGTAAACATGGTTGGGATTTTGCTTGCATTGTTTCAGATTGTGGAGAAGATACCACAAATGTTCAACCCACTCTTTTGCCGTAGGTCTTTCTTGCCCGCACATAAAAGCACGATCAAACATTTCTAAAGTTCTTTTATCAAAATAACTGTGCAAAGAGTAAGGATGCGGCGCCTGATACTTATCAAGCCAGGAACCATAGGCATAATGATAATCTTCAATACGCTGCTGAATGGTCAGCATATCCGTATCTTTTCGAGGGACGCCTGAAAAAGGGTGGATTCCGTTGTTTAGCAGCTTAAAGATTATCACAGCCAGAGCAAATTTATCTTGCTCCTCTCCCATGTCTGCACAATCCAAGTCCATGCCCTCAGGATAAATATATTCTTCACTGACAAATTCTGCCGGATAGCGATTTCCGTGTTCCCCTTGGATAGAAAAACCGTCACAATCAACCATAGCCACAATCATAGTATCACGATAAACCGAGACATTAGATGGTTTTAAGTCAACAATATAGTGCCCGCATTGGTGCAGTGCCGCAACCATCGAGGCAATATTATAAGCCGCGAAAATACGATAAGAATACTTTTCGGATAATCCTAATTTTTGCCGAATGGACTTTTGCATAAGGTGGTCTAAAGAGACCGCCTTGTCCATATTAATCAGGGGCATAATATACCCAACGCAAAAACCTTTCTCATCCTCAAGAATAGCAATCGGCCAAGCTATTTGCACATACTCGACCCCATCACGAACAGTCGGCGGAAAATGAGGCGCATTGAGAAGCATCGATTCTAATTTTTGACGATTAGTGTTGCTTTTGGCTAAATTATAAAAAATCTTGGCAACATTTTGCGGTTGCCCGGCGACCTCATAAATACGTCCGGCCGCTCCGCCCCGATTTATCATTCGTCCTAAAGTGATTTTTTGGAATGTTCCGTCTGCATACAGGGCGTTATAAGTTACAGGGGTATCTATCATAGCCTAATCCAAACTAAAGTTTTATCATCAGAATTAAGCTTGCTGGCTTGAGGATCTCTCAACGTATTAGATAAGGCACGTAAAGCTTTTGTTTTGCAAAGTTCTTTACTTAAGTAGTCAGCAATAGGCTGCAAAAAACCTTTTTCTATACTTTGATAGTCTCGAGAGAATGAAAAATTAGTCAACCCGTCGCTCATCAAGAAAATCGTATGTGCATTTTCAAAACTCGTGTAGCGTAAACTTTCCTTCCAATCATCCATGGTATAAAAATAGGTTTCGCACTTAAACCGACCATTTTCCGGACGGGAGGCCGTGAAGTCTGAAAATTTATCATCATGAAAAGCCAAAGCCGCACCATCACCTATATGAAAAAACAGACCTTTGTTTTTAAAACAGATAACCCCGACTAACGTTGCCGAAAAATCAACCAACGAAGCTTCACTCTTGGTTTTATTTAAGCGGTGACGAATCAGTTTACTGCGAGCAATACTGATTGCTTGCGGAATAGCTTTTTTGGCATCATTAAAATCAATGTTTTTCAGCAACGAGGTAAGTGTCTCACAAACAACTTTCGCTCCGATTCTCCCATATTTTGATGAACCCGCACCATCTGAAACAATTGCTACAAAATTCCGCCCGTCTTGAGAAAAAAGAGAATAATCCTGACAAGGTGCATTCAGCTGCGTGTGGAGTGCTCCCTTAACACTTGCAGATAAAACACGGATATGTTGATTATTGATCCGCATTCCAGTCTCCGGTATCTTCAAACATATCCGGTGTATTCGGAGCGGCTTTAGAAATACAAGAAACACTGCGACTCAGCCACAAGAAAAATTCAGTAAACTTCAGACCTGTTAACCGTTTGGGCTCCAGAAGTGAAAATTTCGCCAATTTCTCCAGATTCGCATCTTTTGTGCCGACCGCATGAATAACCACTTTTTTATTTTGCTGTGCGTAGCGACACTGCTCGGCAACCTGCTCCCAATCATAGTCAGTCGGTTCTCCGTCACTGATAAGAAAAATCCAAGGACGCTTAGAGGTAACACCGCAACTGTCATAAAGGCATTTTTGTTCTTCAATTTTTTTTAAGGCTAGATCCATCGCTTTTCCAAGCGGTGTGAGCCCGCCGGCTTCCATAACGGGAGCCTTAAAATTCATGGCGTCAACCCAATCGGAGGCGACATCGGCCTCATCTTTTCCGAAAGCTTTAATAATTAGAATTTGCACGCGAGAACTGGCATCAATGTCATCTTTTAACTCTTTTTCCAAAGCCTTAAGACCTGCGTTAAGTTGCTTAATCGGCTCACCGCGCATGGAGCCGGAGCAGTCAAGCACCAAAACACAAGGCGTCCGTTCATTAGCATTGTCAGCGAATTCAACATAAGGAATAATATCGGAATTTAACTCAGCCATCAGTAATTATCCTTTAATTTTGAGGGTATGAATGCGGGTAGGAACTTCCTTCATAAGGAACCGGTGCCGAAACTTTGGCACACGCACTGATAATCAGCAAAGAGCCAAGCACCAGCCAAAGAGCAAATATTTTACAAAAATTGTGCATTTTTTAACCTTTTTATGCTTTTATAAAAGAATAAGTAAAACATACTCTTAATGTAATCGAATTTCAAAACTTAAAACAGAGTTATTAATAGAAAGATGCTAAAAAAGTTATTTTTTATTGTATGGGCAGTGTGTTTTGTCGGCGGCTGGGGCTGGTGGCGAAACGACAGAGTCAATATTTATGACGAGCCGAGAGATCTGCCGGAACGCAAAATGTTTTTGCATGAAGAAGGGGGAAAGAGTTTCGGTTTGGATAGTTTTGACGGAGAATTTGTGATAGCTATTTTTTGGTCACGATACTGTGCTCCATGCCTGCAGGAACTTTCAAAACTCAGCACCTTTCAGCAAAAAACCAAAAACAGCAACATTAAGGTTGTTATGATTTCTCCGGCCAGCGACTGGGTAAGCAGTGCTGAACAAAAGAGATTTTTAACACAATTTCAGGCCGGTGACTTAGAGTATTATGTCGATAAAAAAGGAGACCTGTCTGCTGATTTAGGGATTTTCACCAGTCCTAACACTGTTTTTGTTAACTCCCAAGGGAAAGAAATCGGGCGTATTCGCGGCTCTGTCGAATGGGACAGAGATGAAATGGTCGAGTATATATATAAGCTTAAAGCAAAGCATGGCTAGGGGGTATAATGGTAGAAAAAGTTCACATCAGTTGGGAAGAATTTCATCAACACACCAAGCTTTTAGCGCAAAAAATCAAAGCTAACGGAACATATAACAAAATCATTGCCATCAGTCGCGGCGGATTACTCCCTGCCGGTGTTATTTCGTATGAACTTGACATCCGTGACACGCAAGCAATTAATATCTCCAGCTATGACGGGGAGAGACAACGTACCGCAGAGGAAATCGTCATCAAAGCAGATATCGGAGAAGTGGATGAGCAAACGCTGGTTATAGATGACTTGACAGATACAGGAACAACATTTCGATTAGTGAAACAATTGTTCCCCCAAGCCACTTTAGCGGCAGTCTATGCTAAGCCGAAAGGTAAAAAAGACGTTGATATCTATGGCGTAGATATCCCGGATAAGTGGATTGTTTTTCCGTGGGATATTTAAGCGGTTTCCTGAAGGGCCGCCGTTAAAAAGCCGTCCAATCCCTTAAAGGCCATATCAATATAAGGCTTATCTTTAGCAGAGTTATTTTGGTAATAAATGCGAGCGGTTGTCATACCGGCCTCTTTGGCATATTCCAAATTAGAATAACTGTCGTCAACAAACAGACAATCTTCAGGCTTTTTACGAATTTTACGACAATATTGGCGATAAATTTCAGCATCTTTATTTTTATTGAATTGCCCGAAATCCTCAACCGAATAAAAACGATCCTTAAACATATCATATAAGCCGATTTGCTTTAAGATACGCTCAGAAGCATAACGATTGCTTGCCGTAAAAACAAACTGTTCGGCATCGAGTTGAGACATTCTGTGTGCCAAATTGTCATATGGGACAATCAACTCAACCGGCTTGCGGAAATGATAGGCATCGCTGAGTTCTTTTTGGGAAATATGGTAATCACGATAAAACATCTCGCCGCCATCACGATAGAGACGATACGATTCCTTCACGCGCGCTTTACATTCTTTTAGTGACATCGGAATGCCCAAATCCTCTACAAGAGCCTTAGCCATAGTCTCATCAAGCATATCAGCAAATTCAGGTGTCTCGCGATACAGCGTATTATCTAAATCCCAAATGATAATGTTTTTCCCAAAAACCAATTTATTCTCCATCATTCATAACACACAGCAACACCTATTGTAACGTCTGCAAATCAAAGCGTCAACTTAAAAAACACATCAGGAATCAAATTAATGAGGCTATCTCCGCCCGTACCATATCAATGCCGATATTTTTTTCGGAACTTGTCGTCAAAACGCGTACGTACGCAGCCGCATGAGAAGAAATTTTTTGCGATGTTTCGTTAATAACGCGGGCGAGAGCAGAAGATGTAATCTTGTCTGTTTTGGTTAGGATAATTTGATAAGTGACGGCCGCCTTATCGAGCATATCCATAATTTCCTCATCGACCTTTTTTATGCCATGGCGAGAATCAATCAGAACAAAAACGCGTTTGAGATTAACGCGTCCCTGCAGGTAGGTCATAATCAATTTCTGCCATTGCTTTACCAGTTTTTCGGGTGCTTGCGCATAGCCGTATCCCGGGAGGTCGACCAATAAAATTTTATCATCAACATTAAAGTAATTCAGCTGTTGCGTACGTCCGGGGGTGTTAGAAGTTTTGGCCAACCCTTTTTGTGCGGTGACAGCATTAATAAGCGAAGATTTTCCGACATTAGAGCGTCCGGCAAAAGCAACTTCATTCAGCTCTGTTAAGGGGAGTTGCTCCAAAGAGGCGACACCGAGCATAAAAGAGGTTGTCGACCGGAATAAAGCGTCTCCTTGGGCTAACTGCTCTGCAGAATATGGCTCAAGCGCAAAATCCATATTTATTTTACTCCATTCTTAGCCATAATAACTTTTTGTTGAATAAGGGCTAAAATGTTGCTGAGTGTCCAATAAATCACCAACCCCGAGGCAAAATGCCCGAGCATAAAGGTAAAGATAAGCGGCAACAGCATAAATGCGCGAGCTTGGTCTTTACTGGTCGGTGCCGGATTAAGTTTCTGTTGAAGATACATGGTAATTCCCATGATAATCGGCCAAACACCGATATCCAATAAACCGGGAACAGGCAGATGTGACCACTGCGAAATCACCAACGGATCCGGCGCGGATAAATCTTTAATCCAACCGATAAAAGGTGCATGGCGAATTTCTATGGCAATGTTCAAAACCTTGTATAGAGAGAAGAAAACCGGAATTTGAATCAACATTGGTAAACAACCGGCCGCCGGATTGATTTTTTCTTTGCGGTAAAGATCCATGGTAGCTTTTTGTAAAGCGACTTTGTCGTCTTTATAGGTTTCTTGCAAAGCCTGCATCTTAGGCTGAACCTTTTTCATCTTTGACATACTTTCAAAAGATTTATTGGCCATAGGGAACATTAAAAGGCGCAACAATGCCGCAAACAACAAAATAGCCCACCCCATATTGCCGATAAAGTTATATAAGGTATCAAGAATATAAAAGAAAGGCTTTGTTAAAAAATAATACCACCCGAAATCAACCGCTAAATCAAACTTCGGAATATTATAATTTTTCTTGTAACTATCCAACAGCTTAATTTCTTTAGCACCGGCAAACAGCATGATATCGTTGCTCAGGCAAGACTTAGGCTGTATGGTAAGCGCCTCACCGATATAATCAACCTGAAAGGTATTCTCTGCCGTCTTTTTGTATTTAACTTTGTGGCTTTGCTCGTTGTTCAGAATGAATGCGGTGATCCAATAGCGGTCTGAAAAACCGGCCCAGCCATCCTCTGTCTTAAATGACTTTGCTTCATTTTCTTTGAGGTCTTTATACTTGATTTCCTGTAAGTTATCATCAAGCACACCGAGCATGCCCTCGTGGACAACCGATGAGGGTAAATCAGTCGTTGCGACTTTACGATTAATCAGGGCATAAGGATACAAAACAACGTCCTGATTTGTGTTGTTTTCGACACTTTGCTGAATCTTAAACAGATAATTCTTATCTAAACTGATACGACGAATAAACTTCAATCCTTGTCCGTTGCTCCACTCCAAGGTGACAGGAGAATCAGGTGTAAGCTTAGCTTGCTGCACAGTCCAAACCGAATGAGCATCAGGAACTTTGATTTGCGGATTCGTGCTGATCCAGCCCATTTCAGTATAATAAGGCATCTCTGTTTTTGCCGGCGTTAAGAGTTCTATCTCCGGACTATCCGCCTCAAGAGTTTGCTTATATTTCTTGAGATAAAGACTGTCAAAACGAGCTCCTTTGAGACGCAAAGACCCACGAATATCATCATTTTCAATCACCAGACGAGCATCAGCATCAAGAGCCTTATCCACGCTTATCATTGGCGCTGCCAAGTCCTCGATCTTAGCCTCATCTTGCTTGAGCGGTGCTTCAACTTTCTCAACAACTGCACCGGACGACTTATCCTCAGTTTCCTGGACAACCGGTTTAGGGAAAATCTTATTAAAAAGGAACAAAGCAACCATAGCGACCAACAAGGTCAGATACAAACGTTTAATATCTTCTTGCATCAAAAAACTCCTGATAAAAATTCAATAGCCTATTCTTACTCTATAATTTGCGAGGTTGCAAGTATTTATCTGCTGTTATTCTTTTTTCTTCGGAGGTACCGGATCGTAGCCGGAACCGCCCCAAGGATGGCAGCGGCAAATCCTTTTACACCCCAGGAACAAGCCTTTCATAATTCCATAAACCTGAATGGCCTCAATCATGTACTGAGAACAGGTCGGACGATACCGACAGACACCGGGACAAAGCGGAGAGAGGAACTTTTGGTAGAACTTAACCAACCATATCAGAAGAGTTGTCAGAAGTTTTTTCATCTTTTTGAGCATACAAAAGTTTATTGAGTTTTTTAAGCCCATAAATTATATCACGTTGCAGAATCTTAAAATCACAATCAGCAGTGTTCCGTCGTCCGATAAGAACATACTCCGTGTTTGGCCATCCTTCGGAGAGAACTTCCCTGATAACGGCACGCATCCGCCGTCGTGCCCGATTACGAATATGGGCTTTCCCGATTTTTTTGGTCGTTGTAAACCCGAATTTTGGATCAATAGGTGTAGAGGATAAAGATTGAGCCGCTTGCAAAATGACGGAAGTTGTAACAACTTTCTCGCCGATTTGAGCGGCTCTGACAAAATCTTTGCGCTTTTTTATTTTCAGAAAAGCAGACATTGCTCATTAAGCAGATAATTTAGCGCGACCTCTTGCACGACGTGCGGCCAAAACTTTACGACCGCCTTTGGTAGCCATACGAGTGCGGAAACCATGGCGACGTGCTCTAACGAGTTTACTTGGTTGATAAGTGCGTTTCATTTTAATTTCTCCGGTTAAACCTGCGCAGCAGGTGATTGTTATTATTAATTATTTGAGCCTTTTTCTAATAAAAGACCTCGGACAACACGCTTTATAAAAGAATTTTTAAGAGGAGTCAAGAGTATTTTAGACTTTTAACGTTGACAAGAACGATGAAAAGCGTTACGACAAAAGAACAAATATTTTACTAACAAATTATTATATGACCTATGAAAACAATATCTTTATGGGCGACAGCGATTGTTTCCTCGTTTTTCGTCATCATTGGTTGCATTGACAGCCGAAATTGGAAACTTTTGGGTGCGTGCGCGGGAATTTGGGCTCTGTGGACCCTCTGTGGATGGTATTGGCTCCATCGTGCTGAGTTAAAACGAGATCTCAGTATTCTGGCAAATTGTTCAAGCCCTCTCAAGTGCCAGTGGATAGGAACACTGATTCTGTTCGCTATTATTGTGCTGGTTCTCTTGATCATGGTGATTGGGGCGCTGTACTTCATTGTCTCCCAACTCATAAAACTTTTATAGAACACAAAAAATACCGCCTCTTCTGGAGGCGGTATTTTTTGTTTTCATTTGATTTCTATAGTTGTGTTACTTTCCTAATTGGGCGGCAACTTCAGCAGCGAAATCTTCTTCGCGTTTTTGTAAGCCTTCGCCTAATTTGAAGCAAACATATCCGGACAATTTAACATCTGTTCCGAATTCCTTAGCGGCATCGGCAACAACCTGTTTAACTTTTTTATCCGGATCCATGATATAAGCCTGTTCTTCCAGAACGACTTCATCATAGTACTTTCTGACACGCCCTTCAATCATCTTTTCGATGATGTTTTCAGGCTTGCCGGAAGCGCGAGCTTGTTCGGCATAAATAGATTTTTCATGCTCGACATTGGAGGCCGGAACATCAGCGATTGTCAATGCAATCGGAGCAGAAGCGGCAACGTGCATGGCAATATGTTTGCCAAGCTCGGCTAATTTTGCTTTATCAGCACTTGATTCTAAAGCGACTAAAACGCCGATTTTACCGACATTCGGACGGGCGGCGTTATGGATATATGAAGAAACGATACCATTGCTGACGCTCAAAACTTGAGCACGACGCAAGTTCATATTCTCGCCGATTTTAGCAATCATATCAGTCAAGCGCTCGCCAAAAGATTTACCGCATTTCGGACAACCGAAAGCTTTCATCTTCTCAACATCGCCGTCATTCATCAAAGCAACTTTAGCGGCATCTTCAACATATTCTTGGAAAATTTCATTTTTAGCAACAAAGTCTGTCTCGGAGTTAACCTCAACAACAGCGCCTTTATTTCCGTCAACGGCAACAGCAACCAAACCTTCGGCGGCAATACGACTTGCTTTTTTAGCAGCACTGGCTAAACCTTTTTTTCTGAGCCAGTCAATAGCTTGCTCCATGTCTCCGTTTGTTTCTGTCAATGCTTTTTTGCAGTCGAGCATACCGGCACTGGTTGTCTCTCTTAACTCTTTGACCATAGCGGCTGTAATTTCTGACATTTACGTGATTCCTTATAAAAATAACTTTAATATTTTACCTTTTCAACAGCCATTCTCGAGGGTGTCTCGAGAATGACCGGATGAAAAGAATTATTCAGCAGCAGATTCGGCTTTTTCTTCTTTAGGCTCTTTAGCTTTTCTTGGAGCTCTTTTTTTAGCCGGTTTAGGCTGCTCGGCAGCTTCAATGTCTTCAACCTTAAGACCTTGAGCTGCAATTTCAGCTTGCATACCGTTCAAGACAGCAGAAGAAACCAATTCGCAGTAGAATTGAATAGCACGAATAGCATCATCATTACCCGGAACCGGGAAATCAACGAGCTCCGGATCAGCATTTGAGTCACAAATACCGATAACGGGGATACCGAGCTTTTTAGCTTCTTTAATAGCTAAATCTTCTTTCGGTGTATCAATAACAAACAAGAGGTCGGGTTGACCGCCCATATTCATGATACCGCCGAGTTCCATATTTAATTTTTCTTGCTCTTTTTTCAATCCCTGCAATTCTTTCTTGGTGTAACCCTCAGTTTCATTCTTTTCGAACATTTCATTGAGTTTAACCAAGCGAGAAATTGATTTGTAAACTGTTTTCCAGTTGGTCAACATACCGCCTAACCAACGATAGTTTACATAATATTGACCGCAACGCTCTGCATTTTCTTTAATGATATCCTGAGCTTGTCTCTTGGTGCCGACAAACAAAACTTTACCGCCCTGAGCAGCAATTTCGCTGGCAGCGTTCAAGGCTGTATAGAGCATCGGATAAGTTTTTTGCAAATCAATAATGTGAATATTATCTTTTTTGCCATAGATAAAAGGAGCCATTTTCGGATTCCAACGACGAGCGTGGTGACCAAAGTGAACGCCGGCCTCAATCATCTGGCGCAAAGTAAAAGTAGGAAGTGTCATTATATTATAATCCTTTTCCAGTTAAACCTCCGCAGGTTGTCATTCCCTTTCTCTCCCCTTATTTTTCATAACAAAAGCTATCCTGAAAAATGAGGGGTAAACCCAGAAACACTGGAGCGAAAGCTTGAAAACCAAGTTCCGCAAGACCTGCGTGTGTAATTAAAATTAAAACAACAGAAACCGATTCCTCGATCTCCGAAACCTTATTAATCGCATTTTTCTAATTTTGCAAGCATTTTTTGAAAAAAAAAGAAGTCCGAGAACAAGTCTCGAACTTCCGTGTCTGCTGAAATATAGTAAAAGAATTACAACTTTTACTATAAGTTATTACTAATATACAATTTTATAAATTGCAAGTATTATTTTATATTGTTTATAATTTTTCTACTTATAATAGATATTGCAGAAGAGAAAATTGTGTCCTAAATCGTTTTAAAACTTGAAAAAATCTTTTGTTTAAGATAGTTACAAAGCCAAGTTTACTTTTGATTTAAGGATTTTTGATGGCAGATTTGTTCGAGTCGACCGCGCCCAAACAAGAGACATATTCGGCGCAAGATATTCAGGTTTTAGAAGGTCTGGAGGCTGTTCGTGCCCGTCCCGGAATGTATATCGGCGGTACGGATGATCAGGCATTGCACCATTTGGTCGCAGAGATTTTGGATAACTCTATGGACGAGGCCGTTGCCGGCTATGCCAACCGTATCGAAGTTAAGATGAATGCTGATTATTCGGTAACGATTACCGATAACGGACGCGGTATTCCTGTTGATCCTCACCCGAAATACCCTCATCTGTCGGCTTTAGAGGTTATTTTGACCATGCTTCACTCCGGCGGTAAATTCGGTGGTGGAGCGTACAAAGTCTCCGGCGGTTTGCACGGGGTCGGCTTGTCGGTTGTTAATGCGCTGTCGGATTATTTAATTGTAGAGATTGCCCGCGATAAAAAGCTCTATCGTCAAACCTATGCAAAAGGCAAACCGACAAGCAGCCTGGAATTAATCGGCAACGCGCCGAACCGCAGAGGGACATCAATCACTTTTCATCCGGATGGTGAGATTTTTGATGCGGTTTCACACCTCAATCCGAACCGCGTGTTTCGTATGGCACGTTCAAAAGCCTTTTTGTTCAAAGGGATTCACATTAACTGGCAATGTGCGCCGGAAATCTTAAATGAAGGAGATACCACCCCGCTTGAGGCTGAACTACACTATCCGAACGGGTTGCAAGATTTCTTAAATTACCAAATCGGCGCAAGATTAACGATTAACCGTACTGCTTTTACCGGCGATGCTGAGCTCGCAAATGATGAGGGGCGCGTTGAATGGGCAATCACTTGGCCGGAGGATGAAAACGGATTCTGCTATTCTTATTGTAATACGGTTATCACGCCGGATGGCGGGACGCACGAGGCCGGCTTCCGCTCCGCTCTATTACGAGGCTTAAAAGAATACGGGGAGATGGCGAATATCAAGAAAGCTGCTCAAATTACGGCAGAGGACTTTTTGAGTGATGCTTGTATAATGCTGTCGGTTTTTATCCGAGATCCGCAATTTCAAGGACAAACCAAAGATAAATTAACATCGACTAAAGCAATCCGCTTGGTAGAACAAGCCGTTAAAGATTCGTTTGATCATTGGCTCACCAGTGATGTTGAAAATGCTTCCGCCCTGATTGAATATGCTTTAGAGCGTGCGGAAAGCCGCCGTAAAAAGAAAGAAGAAAAAATTCAAAACCGTAAATCTCCGACTAAAAAGCTACGCCTCCCCGGTAAATTGGCCGATTGCACGCAAGCGGCCGCCGAGGGAACGGAAATCTTTATCGTTGAGGGCGATTCTGCCGGTGGTTCGGCAAAGCAGGGACGTGACCGCTTTACCCAAGCGATTCTGCCGCTACGTGGTAAGATTCTGAATGTCGCCAGCGCTTCTTTAGAGAAAATCACGCAAAACCAAGAAATCAAAGATATGATTGAGGCACTCGGTTGCGGTATTAAAGAAAATTATAAAGAAGAAAATCTGCGCTATGAAAAAATCATCATCATGACCGATGCCGATGTCGATGGGGCGCATATTGCCTCATTACTGATGACATTTTTCTACCAACAAATGCCTAAGCTTATCGAAAACGGGCATGTCTACATTGCCACCCCGCCGCTTTACAAAATTGTGATCGGGAATAAGAATTTTTATGCCCTCGATGATGATGATAAAGACCGTATTCTTAAAAAAGAGGTTAAAGGAAATACCCGTCCCGAGATTAGCCGTTTCAAAGGTTTGGGCGAGATGAGTTCTCAGCAACTCAAAGAGACAACCATGGATAAAAAGAACCGTACTTTATTGCGTGTCACTTTGCCAAATCCGAACACCGAGGAGGGCAAGGAAGAGTGTTTCGAAACACGTCGCCAAGTTGAGCGCTTAATGGGGAAGAACCCCGAAACCCGCTTCAAATTTATCATTGAACACGCCAAATTTGTCGATGATTTGGATATATAAAAATAAGAAGCAAAATATTCCTCCCCTTTTCAAGGGGAGGTTAGGTAGGGTAGTTGTATACCAAATTTCAAAAATGTGCTTGCATTTTAGCAAAGTTATTTTATACTAACTCCCGTAAACCGAGTTGGTTTACGGAGACTCGAAACCTCCATTAATCAAAAAAATTAACTCCTTCTGAAGAAGAGGGAGATGGCGGAATATATTGAATACGTCATACTGTTGATTAATCAGTTTTCGAGCTCCCTCACCTTTCAAAAAAGGTGAGTTTTTTGTTATAGCCTCTCTGAATTTTTAGAGAGGCAGGATTTGCCCGAAGTGCCAACGAGGTTGCAAATCCGGTGAGTTTAAAAAATGAACAGAAGATAAAAATTTTAAACTCATCCGGCAAACCAAGCGCAATAAAAATTGCCTTAGTTTGCCACCTTCCCTAAAAATTCAGGGAAGGTTTTTAGAGAGAAAAAAACAAA
>CACYYO010000032.1 GCA_902778645.1 uncultured Rhodospirillales bacterium
CAAATATTATCATGGACAGTTAGGGATTATTGTTGACAAGTAATCCCGTTTTCTGAGCACGGCTTTGTATCCCTTAACATTGCCCTCAAGTGCTCATCGGGGCTGGCTTGTTACAACAGCCCCATCATCAAAAACCGGAGCCGCACTGGAAAAACGGCTCCTTTCTGTTATTTCATGGCAATTAATCAAAAAATTCTTGTCAAACAACTTCTAATATTCTAAACTCCGGTCAAGAAAAAAAGAGGAAATTATGTCTGGTGTCGAAATAATAAAAGTCAAAACCGAAGATGAGGGGATGCGTCTCAATCGCTGGTTTCTGAAATATTATCCCGGATTATCGCTTGGCCGGTTCCAAAAACTGTTGCGCACGAAGCAAATCAAAGTTGACGGACATCGGGCTGAGGCATCGCTCAAGCTTTCGGTCGGACAAGAGATTCGTATTCCTCCTTTAGATGAGGAAAAGACAACGCCCGTTATGAAAGAAATTTCGGCAAAAGATGCGCAATTTATCCGTTCATTGGTTATTTACAAAGATGATAATATTTTGGTTTTGAACAAACCTTCCGGTCTGGCCGTGCAAGGCGGTACCAATACGACACGTCATGTCGACGGCTTGCTTGACTCATTGACCTTTGAAAAAAGCGAGAAGCCCAAGCTTGTGCACCGCATAGACAAAGACACCAGCGGTATCCTTGTCTTAGCCCGCAATCGGACATGGGCAGATAAGTTGACTAAAGCTTTTCGCGAGCATAGCCTGCAAAAAACATACTTGGCGCTGACCGCGCCGGCCCCCCGACAAGCAAGCGGTGATATCAAGGCCCCGCTTGAAAAAAACGGTGAAAAGACGGTTGTTTTTGAAGGCGGCAAACCGGCTCATACCCATTACGAGACGATTGATTGTGTCGGTGACAAATTTGCACTTTTGGCCGCAGAACCTTTAACCGGCAGAACACATCAAATACGTGTACACCTGCAGTATATCGGCGCCCCGATTGTCGGGGACAATAAATATTTTATTGGCGAAAAGAGGGGTAAATATGCGCTTCTTTCAGATAAACTCCATTTACATGCATACAAAATTGATTTGTCTGCATTATATAATAAAAAGTGCTTAATCAAAGCGCCTTTACCGGACTATTTTCATCAAGATTTAACCAATGTTGGAATTACATTCAGGGGATAAAAACATGAGATCTATATTCAAATTTTTGTTGATGGCCATCTTAATCATTGTCGTTGCTGTTGCCGCCGGAAGTTGGTATTTTTTACGGACATTTGATCTTAATCACTACAAAGACACCATTGAACAACAGGTTTATAATTATACCGGTCGCAAACTGACGATTAACGGCGATGCGCGCTTGGGGATTTCTCTGATTCCGACCTTGGTCGTAGATGACATTACTTTTGCCAATGCCTCATGGGCAGAGCAACCTGACATGGTGAAACTTCAAAAGTTAAAAGTTCAAATTGCTATTCTTCCTCTCCTCAAAAAGAATGTTGTTATTAATGATATTACCTTAATCCAGCCGCAAATTTATCTGGAAAAGAATGCCAATGGTATGAATAACTGGACTTTTTCAAAAGGAGCGAGTGCTGCATTACACCGGCAAACATTAGCCTTTGCACAAATGAATGTTACAAAAGAAGTCGCAACTGCCAGTGCCTATGGAACACCATTGCCGGCATTTATTCAAAATATTACACTCAAAAACATCAGCATAGAAGACGGAACGGTTATTTACAATGACAATGGTAAAAAACAAGAAGCCGCTATAAAATCTCTGACCTTATCCATGGATAGTCTTGATGCCCCGATTAATGCGGAAATAGATGCAATATACCAAAATCAGGCGGTAACCGCAAATATGGTCTTAGGCTCATTTAACCAGTTATTTGACGATGAAAAGGCTTTTCCGATAGACATTACAGCCAAAGCTTTTAATGTTAAAGCCGCTGTCAATGGTGCTTTATTCAGTCCGCTCAAAGACTTAGCATTCGATGTCAATGCCAATATTTACACACCGGCGGGGAATTTCGGATTACCGGAAACAACATTGATTGCCGGTCTGAAAGGGACACCGCAAATCATCAATGCCGATATTCAAACCCTGAATATCGCCAACAATCTGATAACCGGTACGATTAAAGCCGATATTTCTCAAAAAGTACCGCACATTAACGCTGCTCTGAAAAGTAATCAGATTGACCTGAGAACATTGCAAAAAGGTGAGCCTTTGGCCGCAGATTTCAGCCTGATAGCAGCAGCAAATGCGGCAGAATATGTTCCGAATACGCCCATTCCGTATGAGTTGTTGTCGATGGTCAACGGCAATTTTAAAATTGTCATTGGCAAATTGATTGTAGATGACGCTTTTTCGGCCTCAAACGTTGATTTGGTTGCAAGTATCAAAAATGGCGTACTGGATATTAAGCCGCTTAAGCTGAATTTTGGCAGCGGCGAAGTCGATTTGAATGCCGTCTTGAATGCCAATAGCCAGTCATTAACGCTCAAATTGAACAGTAAAGATATTTTATTGCAAGATTTTCATAAAGAGTTTGTCGTCGAAGGAAAAAATGATTTCGGTGTTCTCAAAGGCGGCAAAACGATGCTTAATGCCGACTTAACGGCACAAGGAAAAACCTATCGCCAAATGGTGCAAAATTTGCGTGGGCAGACAACAGTTATTGTTTCCGATTCCCAATTTCAAACCGGTAGCTTACGTTTTGTGACAACGGATTTTATCGCGCAGTTGCTACAAGTTTTGAATATTGATACCAAAAAAAGTACGCAACTTGACATGCAGTGTGCTGTTATCCGGACCGATATCGGCAATGGTAAAGCCAATTTTCCGAACGGTATAGCGGTTCAGTCCGATAAAATGACATTAGCAGGAAACGGCGATGTCAATTTGTTAAATGATAAAATAAATTTCAGCCTTGTTCCTGCATTCAACATGGATGCCGGTATTGCGCAGGCGCTGAGTTCTTTAATTAAAATACAAGGGACAGTACAACAGCCTAAAATCGGTTTGGACAATAAACAGGCATTACAAACGGTTGTCGGGATAGCGACCACCGGCGGTGCGGCATATCTCGGTGCTCAGGCGATGATGTCGGACAATTCCCCCTGCTATACAGCCCTTAAAGGGACGGCTTATCAAAGTTTTGTTCCGCAGCCATCCGCAGCCTCACAGGCTCAGCAAAACACCATTCAGGGGGCCAAAGATGCCTATAATGATAGTAAAGCTGCCGTTAAAAAAGAACTTAAAAATATAGAAAAAAATGCCAAAGACTTTATTAATATGTTCAAAGGAAAAAAATAGATGACTATCGACTTAAAAAAATCTGTTGCGGAAGTTGCCAAAGACCGAGCTACCGTAATTGATAAACTTGTTCAATTCAGCTTAACGGATATGCTTTTGTTTTGGGGAGCAAACGAAGAATTAGCAAAACACCAGGAAAAACTGTGGACACCGATTCTCGTGTGGGCAAAGGAGAATTTGGATACCAAATACAAAACCACAACCACGCTTGAAGTGCCGGAACAAGAAGATAAAAGCAGTGAGCATCTCAAAATGTTTTTGCAGAGTTTATCCGATAAACAGCTGACCGCTTTTTACTATGCCGCGCTGAATACGCGTTCGGTATTGTTGGCGGCGGCACTGGTTAAAGGCAAAATTAATGCACGCCAGGCCTTTGAGGCATCTTGCGCGGAAGAATTATGGCAAGCCCAAAAATGGGGAAAGGACAAAGCTGCAGAGTGCCGCCGCAAAGATTTGTACAGCGAACTGGAAACAATTGAAAACTTTATCAAAAAATAAGCGATGGAAAAAGAGGTATTTATAAAAATTCAAGGGCGTGTACAGGGGATAGGTTTTCGTCGCTGGGCTGTTGCCAAAGCTGAGGAAATCGGCGGTATTTCCGGCTGGGTGCACAATGAATATGACGGCTCGGTACAAATTATGATGCGTGGCGAAGAAGAAAAAATTGATAAAATGATTTTAGCTTGCCACCAAGGCTCCCCTTTTTCCCGCGTTGATAGAGTCTCTTTTGTTATCGGGCGTTGGAGCGGTTTTCTCCCGCCGATAGAAGAGGGCGTATTTAAGAGATTTTAGATATCTTCTAACCAATAATTAATTTATTTCAGCTAGAGTGGAGCGGAATAGGGGAAGGGATAAAGTAAATGTTTCGCGCACTGATGAATGCTTTCAAAATCTACCAAGATCGCCGACAAGTCGCCATGTTGACACTCGGTTTTTCAAGTGGTTTCCCGTTGGCGCTCGTGGTGGGAACATTAACCCTATGGCTCAAAGACAGTGGTATCGCCTTAGCCACCATCGGGGCGTTATCGCTCATTAAAACACCATTTAGTTTTAAATGGGCGTGGGCACCATTAGTTGACAGAGTAAAACTTCCTCTTTTATCGCACATAGGGCAACGCCGAAGCTGGGCGATTTTATCGCAAATAATGCTGTTTTTAGGCATTATGGGAATGGCCTCCGTTAATCTGGAAAACGGTCTGACACCTCTCATTTTATTCGCTTTTATCGTTGTCCTGTCATCGGCAACGCAAGATATTGTCCTTGATGCTTATCGTATCAATGTGTTTAAGGAAGAAGAGCAAGCCGCCGGTGTAGCTGTCTTTACGCTCGGTTACCGGATAGGGATGATTTTCTCCGGTGCCGGTGCTTTGTTTTTAAGCGATATGATGAGTTGGAATAAAGTTTACACCATCATGGCTTTTGGTGCTTTTGTCGGTCTGATAACTATTTTGTGCATTAAAGAACCGGAGCAAAAAATCAAAAACACATATTCAGGTGTGGCGGACTTTTTGCAAAATGCGGTTGTTGCGCCATTGGCTGATTTCTTAAAACGCCCATACTGTGTCACAATCTTGGCTTTTATTTTCTTTTATCGTATGAGCGATGCCTATATGGGGCAAATGGCATATGTTTTTTATGATGACTTAGGTTTTAGCAAAACGCAAATTGCCGCAGCCTCAAAAATTTATGGCATGGTTGCAACGATTGCCGGTGGATTTATCGGCGGCATTGTCATGAATAAAATGGGAATGTTTAAGGGCTTATTCTTCTGTGGTATTTTGCAAAGCCTGACGAATTTTGTATATGTCTTACAAGCGCATATCGGCAACCAATTTGCCATGCTTTGTACGACGATTGCTTTTGATAATATCGCCGGCGGTATGGCAACCATTGCCTTTGTGGCGTACTTATCCTCGCTCTGCAACAAAAAATACACGGCAACGCAATATGCTTTGCTTTCTTCTTTAATGACTTTGGCCCGAGACATTTTTGCCGCCACCAGCGGTTGGTTGGCAGAAAGTGTCAGTTGGGAAATGTTCTTTATTCTGACTGTCTTTATGGGTATCCCCGGATTACTTCTCTTATGGCGATTATGGAGAATTGAAAAGAGAAAATCAAAATGTCATGACGAGGCGTGAAACGACGAAGTCATCTCGGCTTAAACTTTTTTTGGCAGATTCCCGTAAATCAAATCGCTTAACACATTCGGCAAACAACTCATTAACCATGCCGAAAATCTGAGCGGCCACGGGAAAGCGATAATTCCCTTGTTCTTTGCGATTCCGCGCGCGATTATTTGTGCGGCACGAGGGGCTTCCATAAAAAACGGCATCGGACAGGTGTTCTTATCGGTAATTCGTGAGCGCACAAACCCCGGACAAATGACCGAAACCTTAATGCCATCATTTCTCAAACTCAAGCGCATTGCTTCCCCCCAAGCCTTAACGAAAGCCTTACTGGCACTATATGAGGGGGCTGTCGGTAAACCGTGGTAACCGGCAATAGAGGCAAGCATGGCAATATGTTTATCCGTATCACTTCTCTGCTTAAACAGCTCAATGACAGGAAGAACCGTATTAACAACGCCGCAGACGTTAGTTTGCACGGTGTTCCGGACATTATTTTCCGTTTCTTCTCCTGTTGATACGCCGGCATTGGCAATAACCAAATTAAGCGGAGCAATGCTGTCAGCTTTTTCAATCCATTTGCGCATCATATCGCAATCAGTAACATCCATGATGTCGGCATAAACTTTTGCGCCTTTTTCTTCACACCTTTTTTTGACATCAGCCAAGCGAGTTTTATCTCGCCCGCAAATAAACAAATTTTCGGCATCATGCTCGGCATAATAAAGAGCCAAAGCCTCACCGATTCCCGATGTCGCTCCGGTTATTAAGACAGTTGTGTGGATTGTCATTTTTGCTTTTCCTTTTCATAAATTTACTTTATATTATCCCATTATAGAGGAATGACAAGCGAAGGATAAAGGATATGAATAAAATTATTGATAAGCTGCGTCGCGAGCGTAAAGGCGCAATGTTCATTATTGAGGGACCTTCCGGAACCGGCAAGGGGACGATTGCTAAACAACTTTTGGAGCAAGACAAAAACATCAAGTTTTCCGTTTCCGTGACCACACGCGCCCCGCGCCATAATGAGGTTGAAGGTGTCGATTATTATTTCATCTCTAACGAAAAATATGATGAGCTCTTAAAACAAGATGCTTTCTATGAATTTGTTGATTCGCAGTATGGTAGCCGTTATGGAACGCTGCGCTCGGAAGTCGACAGTTTTATCAATGTCGGACAAGATGTGCTGTTTGATATGGATTGGGAAGGGGCGCGCCAAATGCGCCAAAAAGCCCCTGATGACGTCGTAACGATTTATTTATTGCCACCCTCGATTAAAGAATTGCATGAACGCCTGGTTAATCGAGGCACGGATAGTAAAGAAGTGATTGATAAGCGTATGAAGCTGGTGCTTGATAAATTAAGCCATTGCGAAGAATTTGACTATATTGTCGTTAATGCTGAATTGGATGATACCGTCAAAAAAATTCAACGTATTATCTCCGGTGAACGGATGAAACGTGTCCGCCAAACCGGTATGAAAGACTTTGTAACTAAATTGGAAGATGAAGCTAAAGAGATTCTTGGGCTGTAATAAATAAAGCGGCATATAGCCGCTTTATTTATGTTTTTTCAACTAACTTAATATCGCATTTATAGTAAGTTTTCAGTTTCGTATAATATTTCCAAGGTCTGATGAAACCAATCTCGATTTCATCAATAATACTTAAAGGGATACTAGTCTCTTCAGCAGCTTTTTTAATTTGTAGACCCTTATATCTTCGCAACGTACCTAATTGTCTTCCTATATCTCTTCTAATTTGTTTACCGCTCATTTTTTTTGAACTCCTAATTTTTGTTGATAAAATAACAAAAAACTCGCCTTAAATAAAGGCGAGGGAGTTCACAACTGTTACCGAACAGTCTGTTGTATTCAACATATTCCAACAGCTCCCTCTTATAAAGGAGTTGTTTTTCGGCAAGGAGTTGTGACACTCCATAAGCAAAAAGCTTGCTTACAAAGGAATAATAAAAAAACAAAATACAAAAAGCAAGCTAAAAAAATCTATTTCGTCAGCTTCTCATCTAACCGCTCTTCAGCGACACCGGACGGATCTTGGTGAATAATGACCTGTGCATTCGGGTATTCTTCTAAAATTGCCGTCTCAACTTTATCTGAGAGCTGATGGGCCTCATATAAGCTCAATCGTCCGTCCAGTTCTAAGTGAATTTCAAACAAATATTCATTACCCAAGCTATGGGTACGCACATCATGAAAGCCTTTAACAAAATCATGAGCAGAAATAATCCGCCCGATATTTTTCCTGATATCATCGCTTAATTCATGATCAAGCAAGACAGCAAAAGCTTCTGTAATCAGTTGATAGGCATTATAAAGCAAATAAACAGCTATCACCAAAGCAGTCAGTGTATCAAACCAATAAATTTCAAAAAATTTAACAACCGTTAAACTGATGATAATTGAGGTATTCGTTAAAATATCGACGACATAATGAGCGCTGTCGGCATTAATCGCCTGAGACTTTGTTAAGGTGGCAACATGTTTTTGATAAGCAATCAAAACGAGTGTTGCTAACAGGCTGAATACCATAATCCCGATAGCTAAGGGCGTTTCCTCTAAAACACGCGGGTGAAAAAAACGGACAACTGCATCATACAAAACAAACAAACCAGATCCGGCGACAAAGAATGCCTGAATCAACGCGCTGACCGCCTCCGCCTTGCCATATCCGTAGCGATGGCGAACACTTGCCGGTTTGGTAGAGTACTTAACCGCCACAAAGGTAATCGCAGAGCCCAACACATCAGAAATACTGTCTATCAGAGAAGAAAAAACAGCCAAAGAACCGGAGGCAATCGTGGCAAACAACTTTAATCCGCTGAGCAAAAAAGCAAGCAATATACTTGCCACAGCAGCGCGGTGTTTGAGTCTATCATTTGTTTGTCTGTCCGAGTGAAGAGAAGACATCTTTTATTTTCTCCATATTTTTCGTTGGAATTTCATAATACTTGTCTTGAGCATAGGTCGCAAACAGATGCAAATAATCACCATCAGTTTTTCCAAAGACATAGTGAATATAGCTTTTACCGCCTTTTTGTTCAAAAAAGATTGTCATATCATCGTTATTTTCAAAAGTCAGATGAATATCAGCAATTTTTTGCGGGGCATCGGGTTTCTCAGCAACTATTGTCAGCGGTGTATTCAATAGTTCCTTCAAAAGAACAAGTAAAACATCATCATCGCTGATTTTATCTGTTTTCAAAATTCTCCCAAACCGAGCATTCAAAGCCGTGTTGAGAACCCAATCACGCCAGTTGGTTGAAAGACTGAGAATATCTGCATCAATCAACCATACTTGAAAACGATTACTGAATTTAAGATAGGCAGCCCTGCCGCCACGACCGATTTCAACCTGATATTTTCCGATTTCAAAATTCTCAAGGACATTATTTTGAGCATCTTTTAGCTTAATCGAAGTGGCATTGGCGGCATCCAACCCGAAAGAGGGAAGATATTGCGCTCGAGCACTTTTCTTTTCAAGATATCGTGCATCGGCAAGCGTCGCCAAAAAATTTGTAATACGGCGCTGATAAAAGGCATAATCTTCAAACCCTTTGATTTTCCAAAATCCGTTTTCCTGATAAAAAGTCAAAGTCTGCCCGTTTTTATCAAACTCTATACGTTGAATTTGATTGAGTTGGTTTTTCCAATCGGGAAAAACGAGACTGTTTTCAAAATCAAGACGGCGGTATCCTGCAGACATTACGACCAAAAGACCCGCTCCGAAAAGAACAAGACAGATAAATCCACCGATTTTGCCTTTTTTATTTAACACAAATGGGCGTTTCAGATTATATTTTTTCTTAACTCGTTTTTTCCACAAATACCAAGAGATAAGAAGAACCAGAAGAAGAGGTACAGCATACAGATTGATAAATACGGCCAAAGCTTTCTGGTGATCCAAATTGGCACTGAGATTACTGTGCAGATTAGCCAAATCAAGCTTGAATCCTTCTAAAGACTTGCGAAATTGAGCAATAATTTCCAATTCATCATCAGAAAAATCTTGTCGTTCCTCAAAATTCCGTTTTTGCCACAAATTGTTGAGTTCTTCTTTTGTATCATTGATTTTTGAGAGCAATTCTCGTTCCTGAACAGAAATTTTGACAGCATTGCGCTTGCGTAAATTTTCCCATTTATCGAAACGTGGAATAAACGTGTGACTGTGACGCAAACCCGATAAAGCCTTTTGAGAACTGAGATCATCCAATGCATTCAGAATAAAATTGGCATTATCATTGAGATAAACGCGATAATTATTATCTTCCAGAGTTTTATAGCGGCTCCAAAAATCATCATACATTAAGTCGCTGTCTCCGACCACAATGACCTCAAAGGGTGATTTCAGATTGGTACTGATAATTTTAGCAGCAAGTGTTTTAGGTGTGTTATCCGAAACAAATTGCGGTAAAATATCTGCAGGATTAACATTGTCATGCACAACCTGAGCATCAAAAAGAGCAGATTCGGAACTGGACTGAATTAGAGGAATAAAAGTCGATTCATGCCCGGCGAGATGCTCTATCGGCATGACTGACGCAAAAAGCAAAGAAGACAGCTCTTTTGTGGTAACTTCTTGGCGATTAAGCCCCTGTGGAGGGACACGAAATTGAATAACATCTTGCACAAAAGACTTGCGCGTAGACGAACCGACATCAACCGTCAATGAGTTTTGCAAATCAGCAACAACAGTCTGAGGCGTGTATCTAAAGCCCCATAACAGCTCTAATCCGCTTAAATCCGAAGGTGAAAAGCGCTCATTAATCGGGGAATACAAACGCTTTGCCTCAGCCGCGGTGTCTAAGAAAATCAACAAGCGACCATGGCGTATCGTATATTGAGCTAACGCCTGAATCATTTCTTGAGATAACTTCTGCGGATGGACAATCATCAATACATCAATACCGGACAAGTCTTCAGGGCGTTGGATTTGTTTAACCCTGTAAGTTTTTTCAATCTCTTGAACGATAGCCCATTTGGGAACAATTTGCTTTTTATCCAGTATTTGCCCGTACAATGGCAGAGAAGAGAGAATGCCGACAGTCTTTTTTGTGTGAGATAATTCATAGATACTCTGAATAATATCCTGATTAAGCCTATCCAAATTTTCCAGAGGAATATACGGAATAACACGTGATTTTCCGCTTTCATCGACAATACCTATACCGAAATAAGCGCTTTGATTCAAATCAGGTAAAGGAATGGCATTAATTTTATCTGCAATAGCCAAGTCCTCATCTCGATTGAGTAATGTCGGCGCATAAAAACGATAAGAGAACTTATCACCGGCAATGTTCTGATAATTTTTAAGCAGAACAGATAGGTAGCCTTTAGCACGTCGATATAGCGGATTCCTTTGTGACAGAATAGGGGAATAGTAAACTTTAAGCGTAACCGGCTCATTAATATGGCGCAAAATATCCTTTTCAGCCTCTGAGAGGGTAAATAACTTATCATGGGTCGTGTCAACCCTCCAAGTTTGTAACAGGTTTGAGGAAAGCATACTTAGACCCGCAAACCCCAACCATGCCAAAACCAGAAGAGTGATCAGCCCTTTTCTCGTGTCGATTCTGAAAAAGTCGGAAACACCGGAGGTTTTAAGCTGAATAACAGTCGTTGTCATAAAGTTAAAGATGCATATAACCAGAATGAAAAATAAAACATCCCACAAACCGATATTACCGTTACAAATGTCTCCGAAGTGAGATAAAAAGCTCAAACCCGCAATATTGTCGACCAAAATATCAGGCAGAAATCCCCTGAAAAAGACCAACACATACTCCATTCCGCTCAAAAAGAAGAGGAGATTGACAATGACTGACAAGACCAAAGCGATAACGGCATTTTTTGTTAAGGCAGACATTGTTTGTGCGACAGAAAGCATTGCACCGGAAAGCAGAAAACAAGCTAAGTATCCGGAAAAAATAACGGCATTATCAGGGGTCCCCAAAATATTAACCGTAATCACAAACGGAAACGTCAAAATAAGACTAAGCGTGCAAAACAGCCATGCTGCACAGAACTTCCCCCATACTAAAGTTGAAGAGCTGAGCGGCAGTGTCATTATCTGGACAATAGTTTTCGCCTTAAATTCTTCCGCCCATAACCGCATGGCAATGCCCGAAAGAAAGATTAAATAAATCCAAGGTAAAAGAGAGAACATAACATCAAGACTGGCAACGCCTCTTTCCAAGAAATTCTCAAGATAAAGCGTCATAGAAGCGTTTAAGAGCAAAAAAGCCAACAAGTAAACATAAGCTAACGGAGAATAGAAATAACGTCTCAACTCATAACGAACAACAGTAATAAAACTATGCATTTTGTCCTCCGGTTAACTTATGAAAAGCAGCCTCTATCGACTTGGTTCGAGATTTTTTTAAGATATCATCATATGTCCCATCAACAAGAATGCAACCGTTGTTCATTATCATAATCCGGTTACACATAGCCTCAACATCATCAAGTAAGTGTGTCGAGATAACGATGGTTTTGTGTTTCCCCAACTGCTTAATCAGAGTTCTCAAGTGCTCTTTCTGATTAGGATCAAGACCATCTGTCGGTTCGTCCAATAACAAAATGGGGGGATCTGCTAATATACTCTGCGCAAAGGCAACTCGACGCTGATAGCCTTTAGAAAGATTCTCGATCTTCATTTTCCAAACCGGTGCAATATTGGCCAATTCTCTGACTTGTGTTAAATGAGCTTCTTTTTGTGTTTTTTTTAGCCCTTTTAGCTCAGCCATATAATCCAAAAAAGCCTCTACAGTCATATCCCCGTACAAAGGAGCTCCTTCCGCAAGAAAACCGAAGGACTGTTTCGCTGCTACAGGGTTGCTTTTGATGTTATATCCGTTGATGTAAACATCGCCGCTGTCAGGCGACAGGTAACCGGTAATCATATTCATTAAGGTGGATTTGCCCGCGCCGTTTGGTCCGAGGAGAGCGATAATTTCTCCCTCACCGGCACAGAAAGAAAGCATATCGACAGCGCAAATATCCGCGAACTGTTTACATAGAGATTTTATTTCAAGGATTGGTTTCATTTTTTTACCGTTTGTTGAGTTCATAAAGGGTAATTGCCGCCGCGGTGGCAACGTTCAAACTTTCGACTTTGGAAGAAATTGGTAACCGCACGGTTCCGTCACACGATTCTTCAACCAACCGCCGCATTCCTTTGCCTTCACTTCCCATAATAATAGCTGTTTTACCTTCTTTATTCATTTGATCAATCGTTGTTTTAGCATATCCATCCATTCCGATGACCCAGAAACCATGCTTTTTAAGAACATCTAAAGCGCGAGCCAGATTAGTAACCCGCACCAAAGGTAAATGCTCGATCATACCGGCAGAGGCTTTGGCCATGGCCCCCGATTCTGTGGGCGAATTTTTGTCTTGGAGAATCAAGGCCATTGTGTTAAAGGCGACACATGACCGAATAATCGCACCTATGTTTTGTGGATCAGTTACTTGATCCAAAATTAAAACATGACAATTATTCTGCTGTTCTGCCCAATGACAGATATCCTCAATTGTATAAGTTTCAAGCTCTTTTACGGCGGCCGCCCAACCTTGATGAACGGCATCCGGAGGTAATAATTTCTCGATTTCTTTTTTCTCAACAACCTTTATCAGAGACAAATCACGCCCTGCAGAAGTACAAAGCGTGCGAACTTCTGCAATATTCTCCGTCGTTGCATATATTGTGCCGATAAAGCGCTTAGGATTATTAATTGCCGAGACAACAGGATGCTTCCCGTATAGTAAAAGAGAAGAGGATTGTGAGGAATTTTTATTAAATTTGACCATCATAAAACTTTCCGTAAAATACCGTTCTGTTTTGCCAATAACTTTTCAGCTTCTTTCTTTGTACACTTTTTCAGAGCCATGACGCAAGCAGTTTTAACATTTTTAGCTTTATTGAGGTATAAGTTGGCATCTTTAAGCGAAATATCACAAATTTCGCTGATAAATCTTGTGCCCCGCTCGATTAATTTTTTGTTTGTGAGCTCTAAATCAATCATATAATTTTCATAAGTTTTGCCGATTCTGATCATAGCGCCGGTTGAAATCATATTCAAAATCATTTTCTGAGCTGTTCCGGATTTCATTCGGGAAGAACCTGTAATAACCTCAGCCCCGACAATCGGATTAATGAAAATATCTGCATATTTTGCCATTTGAGCATCGGGATTCGAACTGATGGCAATGGTTGTTGCTTTTCTTTTTTTTGCTTCCTTAAGCGCCGTGATACAGTATAACGGATTACCGCTTGCGGAAAGGGCGATCACCACATCGTCAGCGGAGGGAGAAAATTTTGCAATATCCTGCAGGGCATATTCTGCCTTGTCTTCGGCATTTTCAACCGGAAAGCAAATAGCTTTTTCCCCGCCGGCAATAAAGCCTTGGACCATATCTGCCGCAACACCGAAAGTCGGCGGCATTTCAGAGGCATCAAGAATGCCGATTCTTCCGCTTGTCCCGGCGCCAAAATAGGCCAATCGTCCTCCTTTCAAAAAGGCAGCACTGACGACATCAATGGCTTGGGCAATTTGCGGCAAGACCTTTTTGATTGCTAAAGCAACTTTTTTATCTTCATCATTAATAGTGCGGGCAATTTTTAAGGAGTCCATAAGATCAATATTGACGGTATTTTCGTTTCTCGATTCTGTGATGCTTGTTTTTACCATATAAGACCTCTGATAACTAAAAAAACTCTCAGACCTGAGGATAACTCGAATAAATTAAGAAATATCTAAAAAAGAGGTTGACAAAGACTCAAAAATAAGGTTATTTGCAAAAAGCGACTAGCTGAAATGGTAGCGTTCTTCTTTAATGGAGGGGTGGCAGAGCGGTCAAATGCAACGGACTGTAAATCCGTCGACTTTAGTCTACGATGGTTCGAATCCATCCCCCTCCACCATTTTAATAGGGCTCTCGGAAAGGGCAGTATTAAGCGGGTGTAGCTCAATGGTAGAGCAGAAGCCTTCCAAGCTTATGACGGGGGTTCGATTCCCCTCACCCGCTCCAAAAAATTTTCCTCTCCGAATATTAACAACATAAAATTAGGATTTTGTAACAATGGCAAAAGAGAAATTTGAGCGGACCAAGCCGCACTGTAACATTGGAACGATTGGTCACGTAGACCATGGTAAAACAACCTTAACGGCAGCAATAACAAAAGTATTGGCTGAAGAAGGCGGAGCAGCATTCACAGCGTATGATCAGATTGATAAAGCGCCGGAAGAGAAGGCTCGTGGTATCACCATTTCTACCTCGCACGTAGAATATGAGACACCAAACCGTCACTATGCGCACGTTGACTGCCCTGGTCACGCCGACTATGTAAAGAACATGATTACGGGT
>CACYYO010000033.1:0-12417 GCA_902778645.1 uncultured Rhodospirillales bacterium
CTAAAGCTTTTGTTTCGCGTCGCATACGCTAGCTCACAAAAGCAAGTCTCATTGCTTGGCTCATAAAAACAATTCACAGGATTGTTTTTATTTCGCAGTGTACACTACGTTCAAAGACTTTCTTTGTATTAATCTAATTAACCGAGTTTTTTAATAAAAGATTATAAAAAAAGCCATTATCTTTTGATAATGGCTTTTTGTTGTTGGAATGGTTGTTATTTAATGACTATGTCGGGATTAAGACCTGCGTTTTCCATCGTATTTTTGAAACAACGAAAAGCGTTTGAATGAAGACTAAACCCATTTATTTTTTGCAGTTCGGAACGAGGAATTTTCAGAACATCACGGAGCGTGACATAGTCATGTCGCTTCAAAATATTCAGGGCTCGTATGGAGTGTTTTTCATAATATCTGCGATAGACGATATCCTCTGTGTTCCGGTAGTTACTGAAAAATTCTTCGAGAGATAAATCATAAATGGCTTCCACCTCAGCAGAGCTTTTCCCTAACGTATTGACAAACCTGTCTTTATAAGAATGTAAGTTTTTTTTCATTTCATCGGAGAGGTCTGCAAAATGACTTTCCATGTAGCAACACAGCATTTCAATGTTTCCGTGTTCCAGAATTAGTTTTTCAATCTTTTTCATAATTATAAGTTATTTAATAGAGTTAATAATAATGTTGTTAGGCGTACTTTAATTAAATTGTAACGTGAAATCAATATAAAAAACTGGTTAAAGGTTTATTTCATTATGGTTATTTTTTCAGCAACATAAGTCTTCAATTATTTTATTAAGGACCAGTAGGCCTTTTGTGGTTGGGCGAATTTTTTCAGTCGTATTGATAATGAGGTTTTGTGAGGCCAGGGTGTGCAGTTTTTCTAAGTTAACAAAAGAATCAAAATTAAGTCCGCATTGCTCGCTAAAATGTTTTTTATTTATTCCTTCTAAAATTCTCAAGCCCATAATAATCAGTTCTTCTGCGCGTTCTTGAGAGGTAAGTTCTTCTAATTGACGGGGATGAGTGGTGGCAAAAATTTTGTTATCTATATGTATTCTGCCATGAGCACCGGCACCAACACCGATGTAATCTTCTCCTTGCCAATAGCCGCAATTGTGTAAACATGGCTGTCCGAAATTTGAAATCTCATATTGCGGGTAACCATGGGTATTTAGGTATTCTTGAGTGAACGTATACATTTCTGCCGCGGCATTTTCCTCTAAGGCTTTTATTCCTTTTTTTGCAAAAACTGTGTTTTCTTCTATTGTGAGCTGGTAGAGAGAAATATGCTTTAAGCCGAAGGAAACAGCTTGTTTTAATTCTTGTTGCCAGTTTTCAATTTTTTGGTTCGGGCGAGCGTAAATCAGATCAATAGAGTGGTTATTAAAAAAGGTTGTTACTTCTTCTATGGCATGCAGAGCTTCAGATAATTTATGGGTGCGTCCGAGAAATTTTAAATCAGCGTCGTTTAGCGCTTGAATGCCGAGAGATAGGCGATTAATACCGGCAATTTTCAGGTCCTGAAACATATGCGGATGATTGCTGTTGGGGTTGGCCTCCAGGGATACTTCAATTTGTGGCGAGCAGGACCAAAGAGAAGTTACCGTATCAATGAGCTTTTCTATATTTTGCGGTTTTATCAGGGACGGTGTGCCGCCGCCAAAGAAGATACTTCGGACTTGGTCATTGTCGCTGAGACTATGGTAATATTCTAAATCTTGGCAGTATTGTTCAATCAGCTCATCTTCATTATTGCATTTTTGGGCTGAAGAATAAAAGTCACAATACGGGCATTTGCTTCGGCAAAACGGCCAATGAATGTATATTCCGATAGTGTTTGGCATTATTGATTTTATAAAATAAACTTTGATAGATCGCTGCTATGGGTGAATTTTTCGAGTTTTTCTTCAACCATTTGCGGGGTTATTTCCAGTGCTTCGCCGTTTCTTTCTGAAGCTGTATAATTAATGTCTTCCAATAGAATTTCCAAAACGGTATGTAATCTGCGAGCCCCGATATTTTCGACATTTTCATTAATTTGTACGGCAACGTCAGCAATTTTATCAATAGCTTCTTTTGAAAAACTTAAGTGAAAGTTTTCTGTGCCGAGTAAAGCAATATATTGTTCTATCAGATTAGCTTCAGGTTCGGTTAAAATACGTACGAAATCATCATGAGTTAAGGCTTTAAGTTCAACTCTGATAGGGAGACGTCCTTGAAGTTCAGGCAGTAAATCGGATGGCTTTGCCAGGTGGAAAGCTCCCGAGCAAATAAACAGAATATGATCTGTTTTTACGGAACCATATTTGGTATTGACGGTTGTTCCTTCTATAAGCGGGAGTAAATCTCTTTGCACACCTTCTCGGGAAACATCACCGCCGCGGCGCTCATCTTTGCCGGTAATCTTATCGATTTCATCAATAAAAACGATCCCGTCGTTTTCAACAGCCTTGATAGCCGTTTGGGTAATTGCATCGTTGTCCAACAGTTTATCGCATTCTTCATCCATGAGGACCTGATAAGCATCACCGACGGTCATCTTTTTGGCTTTATATTTATCGCCGAAGGGCTTGCCAAGCAGATCGCCGAGGCTGATCATCCCCATTTGCGCTCCCGGCATTCCGGGAATATCAATGGTGGGCATAGAGGCATTACTATTGTCTAATACGTTTATTTCTATTTCTTTCTCATTTAACTGATTTTCTCTTAGCATTTTGCGGAATTTCTGTTTGGTTTCATCAGAAGCATCAATCCCGACTAAGGCCTCCAAAACGCGTTCTTCCGCTGCTAACTCAGCTTTGGCGCGAACATTTTTACTCATTTCCTTTTTGGTGTTGTGGATGGCAATTTCTACTAAATCACGGATAATAGATTCAACATCGCGTCCGACATAGCCGATTTCGGTGAACTTGGTCGCCTCAACTTTGATAAACGGTGCTTTAGCTAATTTGGCTAAACGGCGGGAAATTTCTGTTTTGCCAACACC
This sequence comes from uncultured Rhodospirillales bacterium, assembly GCA_902778645.1. GTDB lineage: Bacteria > Pseudomonadota > Alphaproteobacteria > RF32 > CAG-239 > Scatocola. The sequence continues at coordinate 2,987 of CACYYO010000033.1, forward strand.
GGTCGGACCGACCATCAAAATATTTTTGGGGACAATTTCTTCCTTTAGGTGGTCTGCCAGTTGCATGCGGCGCCAACGATTGCGTAATGCTATGGCAACAGCTTTTTTGGCATCTTCTTGGCCGACAATGAATCTATCTAATTCGGAAACTATTTCTCTAGGGCTAAAATTACTGTCGCTCATTTTTAAACCTTTTCTATAATAACGTTGTGATTGGTGTAAACATCAATATTTCCGGCAATATTCATAGCCTTTTGCGCGATATCTTCCAGGGACAATCCCTCAATATCATAAAGTGCTTTAGCTGCAGCCATAGCGTAGTTTCCGCCGCTGCCGATGCCAATGATGCCATCGTCCGGTTCCATAACCTCTCCGGTTCCGGAAATAACTAATGAAACGTCCTTATCTGCAACAATCATGAAAGCTTGTAATTGGCGCAGATATTTATCCATACGCCAGTCTTTTGCCAGCTCTACTGCAGCACGTTTAAGTTGATTGGCATGTTTTTCAAGTTTTTCTTCCAGGCGTTCAATCAAGGTAATTCCATCTGCGGCAGCGCCGGCAAAACCGGCAATAATTTTTCCGTTGCCGATGCGTCTTACTTTTACGGATTTCGATTTGAATACAATAGCCTCACCCAAGGTTGCCTGACCGTCACCGGCCATCAGTACCTCGTTCCCTTTGCGAATGCACAAAATAGTGGTCATGTTTTGCTTTCCTATAATGTTTAATATATACAGTATTTAGGTAAGATTGAAAATGAATGCAAGTCATTTTATAAAAAAACACCCCCGCAGGGGCGTTTTTTTATTTACGTTTCTTGGATCCCATAACCTCAGGTTCTTTAGAGCCTTTATTGCTATCGATAGCCGTCGATACCGGTTTAATAACAGCAAGCGGCGCTTGAACGTAGGTCTCTTGTTGTCCGCAAACTTTTAAGCCGACACTGTTGATGGCATCTTGAATCGGAAGGAACAAATCGCCACGATCATCGAATTTTTGATTGCGAGATGCTAAACCGGTAACAACCCCTTTTTCATTGATTAAGGCACCACCGGCGCTGACGTTTTGAACAAATGTGTCTGTGATAATTTCTGTTCCCATCTGGTCAGAGAAACGATACCCTTTAATGACTCCCTTGTCATCAAGATAGTTTTCACCTTCTGCATTGTTTAAGAGGCCTAAGGACATATATCCTTTGTCGCCTACTTTCGGTAAATCCAAGTTCAAGGACAACGGGCGGAAGTACATAGCATCCTTCGTTTGGAGAAGAGCAATGTTCTTCTTAACATTAATTCTGACTACTTTGGCCGTTGTTTTAACGCCATTAATTGTTTCTATCTCATAGGTTCCATCTTGGTTGTCTATGGCGTCAGCGGAGGTTAAAAGTAAATCTTTGGCAATTAGGAGACCGGCACTTTGCGCTCCTTTGGCGTTTTTAACGGACATCATTGAAGCACGAACACGGTACAGATTTTCCGGTCGCATATCCGGATATGGTGCAATATTTTCAATACAGAAGTTTGCGTCTGTTTTGTAATTACTTTCTTCAAGAACCTCTTCAACAACTTTGCAAATCGGGTGTGTGGAAGTTGTGCCATCCGGCAGTTCAATGGTTTCCGTTTCAGCTTCGGTTGTTCCTGCCGGGCAGGGCGGCAATGGATCACTTGCTATCAGGTCTTCAACAACTTTACAAATCGGACGTGTCGTGGTTGTTCCGTCCGGTAGTTCAATGGTTTCCGTTTCTGCTTCGGTCGTTCCTGCCGGGCAGGGCGGCAGTAAATCTTCAACAACTTTACAAATCGGACGTGTGATTATTGTGCCATCCGGTAACTCAATTGTTTCTGTCTCTGCTTCGGTTGTTCCCGACGGGCAGGGCGGAAGCTCTTCTTCTGCTTGAACATCGGGAGTTCTGCTTTCTGTGGCTTTATCGTACGGTTGCCAATCTCCGGGGCGTTTGATGTTATCTGATGGGGTCAATGCTTCTACATCAGGCATATAGTACCCGCTATCTTTACTGATACCGCCGGCGCCTTCTACATCATCGTTGGCAAACAAACAAACCTGAGGTTCCGGCTCAGTGACAAGTTCTTCGAGATTGTGTTTTTGACATTCTTGATCAGCTTGAATGAAGCTTACCAATGATGGATCACACTCTTGTCCTTCTTCCCCGAATAACGGATTTTCACAAGCGTTTTCCGTTTCCGGTTCCAGGTAGTAGTCCAGTGTAGATTCGCATATTCCCGGTGCCGTACTTAATGGGTATGCATTGAATCCGCCCGCACTTTCAATGGTGTTGGCATTAAAATCGAGAAGCCCGGCATCGTTGTGACTGTAGCAAATACTTCCGGCATTTTCAGCATAAGGAACACCGCCGAAACCGGATTGCTCCAAAGGAATCGGCTCATAAATCTCTGTTTCCGGTGTTTGCTCATAATCAAGGATTTCTGCAGACATCGGACATTGCTGCGGTTGGAGATAAACCTCCCCATTAGGTCCGTAAGAGGTCGTATAACCGCTGCTGTATACCTGGCCCTTCTCATCATAATATGTATTTGTGCTCGGGTCGTAATACAGCTTGGTATTCGGATCATAGTACACGGTTTTGGTTTGTTGATCTGAATTTTGGTATCCGCTGCCATAAACTCGACCCTGTTCATCATAGTAGGTTTTAGTGGTTGGGTCGTAGTAGAGTTTGGTGTTTGGATCGTAATATGTTGTTCCTGTTTGCAGAGCCGTGTTGACGTCAACGGCAAAATCTTCCGGAATCGGGCACGATGTTGCTTGCGGAACAGCAACTCTACATTTAATCGGATCAGAGGCTTGTTCAATAGCCAGCAAGGTTGTTTTTTGCTGTTCAAGAACTTCCGGCGGAACGCGAATCGCTAACTGTTCTTCGAATTCCGGCAGACCTTTCAAATTAAGTGCCGCATCGGCGAACGCTTGTTCGATCAGGTCAATTTCGCCATCATAACTGCCGTCTTCCAAGTCGCTGTAGCCGGTTGTTTCTCCTTTCCATAAAACTTTGGTTTTGGTCAGGTCTAATAAACGCCAAGTCACCGTCATTTCTGCAGAGCCAGTTCTTTTATCAGCTTTTTCGGCATTATCCCAGTCATAACCATCACAAACGTTCATGAAATAGTCTGTAATTTCAGCAGTTAAAATATATTCAGGTGCTTCATAATCCTGGTCTCTTAAACATAAATCATTCGGGACTTTAACAATATTATAGCAATCTTCAACCGCATCTTCAAAAATATCAATAAATTGCATATCTTTTTGGATAATACGTCCTTCATTGAGCATTGCTGCTTTTGAAAAACGGCGGCACCCAAACAAACGGAAACGGTAATTGCCTAATTTACGCGAAAAGCTTTCAGAATGCCCGTCATTAATGCGAAAATCAACCCACTCTAATTGGAATGGCGCTAAATCCGAGCATTTGTGTAAACGTTCATAAGATTTTGTTTCGGGAATGATTTTGTAATTTTTTATATAACTGCGGCGCTCTTGAGCAACAATAGGTGCCGGTTTTGCTTTCTTTTTACATATTTTGCATTTTGAGAGTTGTTTATCGCATCCGTCCGGACCAAACATGGGGTGTCCGTTACGAGAGCAATCATCATCGCCAAATATCGGACCGCCGTTCCGAGAACAATCGTCATCCCCAAAAATAGGACCGGATGCCGTTTTACGTAAGTCATGAGAATCGGAGGAGCTGATGTTACCGGGGATAATGGTTTGATGCGAGGAAGAGACCTGGGGCCGATTGCTTTGGAAAAAGGATTGTCTGACAACAGTTCTGGGGGCTGCTGTTTGAGATGAGGCGGCTTTTGCAGCCTGGCAAGAATTGCAAGCGGCAAAAGAGGCTGAACTCAAGGCTGTTGAGCCGGCTAAAAGGGCGGATAATACAACAATCGGTGCAGATTTTAATGACTTCATTCTTATTTAGCTCCCTGGTATCTTAAGCTTCAGGCGCTGTATGTCTATATGACAACGCTTCAGCAATGTGTATTTTAAGAATGTTTGTTGCATTTTGCAAGTCCGCAATTGTTCTTGCTAACCGTAAAGTGCGATGATATGCCCGAGCGGATAAATGATTTTTATCAGCAAACGTGACAAGCAAGCTTTTTGCGTCGTTTTCGAGACAAGCAATTTCTTCCAGAAGCTGTCCTTTTAATTCTGCATTTGTGGATAAATTAGAAATTCCATGTTGCAAAAATCTGTCTTTTTGAATTTTTCGGGCGGCAATGACTCTGTTGCGAACGATTTCAGAGGTTTCGCCGCTTCGCCCTTCGCTCAATTTCCATGGACTGACGGCAGGGACTTCAATGTGCATGTCAATTCTGTCAAGCAGCGGACCGGAGAGTTTTGCCTGATATTCAACGGCACATTTCGGGGCACGAGGGCAGGCTAACTCCGGAATACCTAAATTGCCGCAGCGGCAAGGGTTCATGGCAGCGATTAACTGAAATTTCGCAGGGTAAACAGCGTGTGTGTTGACGCGTGCAATGCTGATACTGCCGTTTTCTAAAGGCTGACGCAGGGCTTCCAGGGCGGAACGATCAAATTCCGGTAATTCATCTAAAAACAAAATACCGTTATGCGCCAGAGATATTTCCCCCGGTTTGGCTTTACGACCGCCACCGACCAGTGAGGGGGTTGAGGCATTGTGGTGGGGGTTACGGAAAGGTCTGTCAAAGCATAGGCCATTCTCTTTTAAGATACCGGCGATAGAATGTATCATACTTGTTTCTAAGGCTTCTTCAGCTGTCAGAGGCGGGAGAATGCTCGGTAATCTGGCTGCCAGCATAGATTTTCCGGATCCCGGCGGGCCGACCATTAAGAGATTATGTCCTCCGGCAGCGGCTATTTCCAAGGCACGTTTGGCACTTTCCTGCCCTTTGACATCAGATAAATCCAAATGTTTGGTTTTGTGTTGCGGCGTTTGCTGTTGTGGAAAGGGAAGTGTTGCTATTCCTTTGAAATGATTGATGAGGCTGATAAGGTCAGGGGCGGCAATAATGTCTTTGAGTCCGGACCATGTAGCTTCTCCGCCTTGCTTTTGGGGGCAAATGAGCCCATGGTTGGTACGCATGGCATGTATGGCGACCGGCAAAACACCGTTAACAGGGACAATTGAGCCGTCTAAACTCAGTTCGCCAACGGCAATATAGCCACTCAATTCTTCTGCAGGAATAATGCCCATGCAACTTAAAATACCCAAGGCGACAGGTAAGTCAAAATGTGACCCTTCTTTGAGTAAATCTGCCGGTGCAAGATTAATGGTGATTCTTTTTGCAGGCAGGCTTAAGCCTAAAGCTTGTATGGCAGAACGTACTCTTTCTCTACTTTCTGCGATTGCTTTGTCTGGCAGACCGACAATGGTGAAGTTTGGTAAACCGGATGATATCTGTACCTGTAAGTCAACGGGTAAGGTTTCAAGTCCGTTAAAAGTGATGGTATTAATGTGAGCCAGCATTGATTGCTCCTTTACCAACGCGGTGTGCGTTCACCCTTTCTCCAGCGGCGTGTCGGATAGGTGTCTTCTTTCAGAAAATCATAGCGTGCAACTTTGTAGGGAATGTTACGGAACCGGACATATCCTTGTCGCTCGAACTCTTTGGCACAGGCATCGGTGGCATAATCCGTGTCGGCGTAGCAGCGTGCAACAACCCGTGTATACGGATGTTGCAAGAAAATTTCTGTTTTTTGAGTTTGAACAGGACAGGTCTTTTTCGCGCTGCATGGCGGAGGAGCTGCTACCTCTTGCCACGAACAGGCACTTAAAAAGCCTAAAGTTGCTATGATTATCAGTTGTGATTTTTTCATCTTGTTCCTGTCTTTTTCTGTTAATTTATACCTTAGGTCAAAAAGATTAAAATTATCTTTATTTTTCATGCATAAAATGCTTGAAATTTTGAAAAAATAGGGTATAGTGCTCATCGTCCCTTGCCGGAGAGATGATCTTTTCGGCTATACATTAACCGAGGCAATTGCCTCATTTGTTGAGAATCCATAAGGAGATATTTTATATGGCTAATTATGAAAGCGTGCTGATTGCACGTCAGGATCTCGGCGCTTCTCAGGTTAACAGCATTGTTGAAGATTTGAGCAGTGTTATTAAAAAAGAAGGCGGCGAGGTTGTTCGCGTTGATAACTGGGGTTTGAAAAACCTGGCTTATCGTATCAAGAAAAACCGTAAAGGTCACTATGTTATTTTGAATATTGCCGCTCCGGCTTCTGCTATCGCAGAGTATGAGCGTGTTATGCGTGTTAACGAAGATATTATCCGCTATATGACAATTAAGGTTGAAGAGTTTTCAACTCTCAATAGCGATAAAGAATCTGCTGTTGAAGAATAAGGAGTAACATAATGGCTAAACAAGTTTTCTTTAAAAGAAAAAAATCTTGCCCGTTCTCAGGCGAAGATGCTTTGAAAATCGACTACAAAGATGTTAAGCTGTTGTCACGCTACATCTCTGAAAAAGGAAAAATTATTCCGAGCCGTATCACTTCTGTATCAGCTAAAAAACAAAGAGAGCTCGCCCGCGCTATTAAACGCGCTCGTTATATCGGCCTGCTTCCTTATGTTGCTATGTAATGAAGAGGAGAGAAAGTTATGGAAGTTATCCTTTTAGAGCATGTTGAAAAACTCGGCAAAATGGGTGATATCGTTAATGTTAAGAACGGTTTTGCCCGTAACTACTTATTGCCGCAAAATAAAGCTTTGCGTGCCACAGATGCTAACAAAGCTGTTTATGAAAAACAAAAGGCTGAATTAGAAGCTCACAACAAAGCTTTGTTCGAAGAAGCTTCTAAAAAAGCTGAAGCTTTGCAAGGTTTCAGTGCCGTTTTGATTCGTCAAGCTGCTGAAACAGGTCAGTTATACGGTTCTGTTACCATTCGTGACATTGCTGCTGCTGTTAAAGAAGCCGGCTTTGATGTTGAACGTCGTTGTGTTTATTTGGAAAAACCGATTAAAGACCTCGGTGTTTATGAAGTTCGCTTAAACTTGCATCCGGAAGTTTCTCAGAAAATCCTTGTTAATGTGGCAAGGACTGAGGATGAGGCTCGCAAACAAGCAAAATTAAACAATTCTACGGAAAACTAGGGCAGATTTTGCGAGCTGAAAAAATGCTCACGTAGGTCTATCTACGCTGCGCTTTTTTCTCTCTTAAATCTTACTATTTTTCTCGTATAATAGTTTAATTACATCAGAAATTAAGCCCTCGTGTGAAAGCACGAGGGTTTTTAAAGTTTTTGAAGGTGATTTTATGAAACTAATGCAGAAATTGCGGATATTTTGCTCGGTCATGTACGTCTATGTACACTCCTGTCGCAATTTTTCGGGTATCTTACTATAAACAACATTTATCGCGTTTTTATGTTGTTTTTTTATGTAACTCCACTCGCAAAATTCCTTCAATTCCGACTAAAGCTTTTGTTTCGCTTCATTTGCACTAGCTCACAAAAGCAAGTCTCATTGCTTGGCTCGTAAAAACAATTCGCGGGATTGTTTTTACTTTGCAGTATTATTTTTCTACCATAATTAGATAATTACATCTTAACCTAAAAAAGTTCTTGCCAAATGATAAATATGGTGATATGAGTCGAGTCACTTATTTATTATTACAGAAATTACGGGTTCTTTATATATTTATTTCACATCCACACGTCCACCCGGCTCCGTCCAAGATGACCGAGCTTTGATTAAAAGACACTAGCACTACGGTAACTTGAGCTTGTCTCGTTATCCCTAGGCAGTGTGACCGATCGTTTAACAAAATGTGTCTGATGTGAAGATAATACAGATTGAGTAGGTGCAAACGACAATTTCACGATGAGGAGCCATACACCCCAAGCACTGAAAAATTGAGCAGGAGATAACACAATTCCGACCGGAAGGGTTGTTGTTACTCCTGTTTTTTTTGTGCCGAAAACTATATTTCCCTAATCATCAACACATCAATCATCCCTAAAGGGTGGGTGTCATAGGTTTCGGTTAAAATGCAGCCCATTTTTTGATAAAAACCGATAGAAGGTCCGCGTTTGGCAACACCGTTTTTATCCGGAATGCCTTTATACATTGTATGAATTTCTACCTTATGGCGATAGCGGTTTTTCATTTCTTTTATAAAGGCTAAAAACAGTTTTTTACCAATTCCTTTTTTTTGGTAGTCCGGAAGCACGTATAAGGTGTTGAGAATGCAATCGCAATCTGCTGTTTGTCCGTATAAGGTGCCGGTTATTTCTCCGACGATTTTGCCGTCATATTCAGCGATGAAGCCCATTTTTTCCGCCCAATTGAGTTGCCATTTTTGTACTCGGTTATCAAAGGTTTTATGACGTTCTTCGAGAATTTCATCGGGGACATAGCCTTTGTATGAAATGTCCCATGCAGCCTGGTTGACTTTTAAGATTTCGGCGATATCCTCAAAGCGGGCAGGGCGAATGATGTTCTTTTTTTTCATTTCTGTATCCTTTAAGATTGGAACAACCTGTTTTAAGGATATGTGTTTTAACAAGGCAGGTCAATATTCATTTTTTGTTTGAAAAAATTTTTTTGAGATATACATAATTAACTATAAAGAGGAGATTGATGATGAAAATTTTGTTTGTGAATGCCTGTGTGCGCTCCGAATCGCGGACGTATCGTTTGGCTGAGAAGGTTTTGCAAAAATTAGGCGGTGAGGTGACAGAGGTTAATCTGGAACAGGAAAATATTGCACCACTAACCAGTCATACGCTGGAAAAGCGCTCAAAATTGGTGGCGGAGAAAAAATATGATGATGACTTTTTTCGCTATGCCAGACAATTTGCTGAAGCAGATATGATTGTTGTGGCGGCACCGTTTTGGGATTTTTCGTTTCCGGCACTCTTGAAATGTTATATTGAGGCCATCAGTGTGGTCGGGTTGACGTTTCGTTATACCGAAAAAGGACCGGTCGGTATGTGTCGAGCGAAAAAGTTGATTTATGTGACAACGGCCGGCGGGTTTATTCCGGAAGAAAATTGCGGTTACGGTTATTTTAGGAGCTTAGCTCAAAAGTTGTATGGGATTGCTGATACACAATTCTTCAAAGCCGAAGGGTTGGATATTGTCGGCGCAGATGTGGAGGCTGCGATGCAAAAAGCCCTGAATGAGGTTGAACAAAAACTATAAGTTGCATTGTGAGCAACATTTATCATTTTCGATTTGAATGTTGCAGTGGGTGATATCAAATTTTTCTTTGAGGAGTTTGGTGATTTTGGAAGTTAATTGCAAATCATCAGCTTCTATATGGCACTCCAGAGAGACATCGTGTTCGCTGATACACCACAAATGAATATGATGTACACCTTTTACGCCTTTTATTTTGAGAATCGCTTTTTTGATTTCTTCCATATCTATATCATCAGGGGCGGCATTCATCAGAATATTAACAATT
>CACYYO010000033.1:12473-32112 GCA_902778645.1 uncultured Rhodospirillales bacterium
AAAAATCATATAAAAAGCAATGAGCAGGGCAACAATGCCATCTACACGGTACACCTCAAACCACACAACACATAGGCCGGAAATAATGACACCGACGGAGCCCAGGGCATCTGCTAAATTGTGAATGAAAACCATTTTCATATTGGTATTGTGGTGGGCGTCGTGATGCGAGATTTTGGCGGTGATGGTATCAATAATCAGCGCTAAAACGGAAATCCAAATAATAACCATGCCGTCGATTTGTTCGGGTTTTATCAGGCGCTCAATACCTTCGATGAATAAGTAAATACCTGAAATAAAGAGCAAAATCAGGTTGACAAAGCCGCCGATAATTTCCGCGCGTTTGAAACCATAAGTGTATTTTGAGGAGGCTTTTTTATGCCCGATTTTGAAGGCGATAACGGCAATCAGGATAGACAAGGCATCAGAGGTGTTGTGGAGAGCGTCACCAATCAGAGAGACACTGCCGGCGATGAAACCGCCGATAATTTCTGCCACGGAGAGGAGCATGTTAATCGCAAAAGACAGGAGCAACAAATGCACGGATTTTTTGCTGACCTCGCCATGGTGGTGATGACACAAACCATGGTGGTGCTCGTGTTCGTGGTGATGTTCGTGTTTGTGAATATGGTGTATTTCTGACATATTTTCCTCATTTGTTATTTAGATTAGATTTAAGCAAAACAGGTTGGGAGTCAAGAGGGTATAGCGGATTATAGAACATAAAAAAAAGACCGCCGAACAGCGGTCTTTCGTAAAAACGTAACGTAATTGATTAACGTTTTGAGAACTGGTAAGAACGGCGGGCTTTTGCTTTACCGAATTTCTTACGTTCAACAACACGATCATCACGCGTCAAGAAACCAGCCTTTTTTAAGACAGCTCTCAATTCCGGCTCATATTCGTTCAAAGCCTTTGAGATACCATGCTTAATGGCACCGGCTTGACCAGACAATCCGCCGCCTTTAACGGTGCAGACAACGTCAAATTCATTAACGCGGTTGGTGATTTCAAACGGTTGGTTGATAACCATTTTCAAAACCGGACGAGCAAAGTATTGGTCAACGGATTTTTCGTTAATGGTGATGTTCCCTTTACCCGGTTTAATCCATACGCGGGCTACAGCGTCTTTTCTTTTACCTGTGGCATAAGAACGGCCTTGCTTGTCGCGATTTGGTTTGCGAGCAACTGTTTCTGCCTCAGAAGCAGTAGCGGCTTTGGTTGCAGCTGCTTTAGCTGTTTTAGCTTTTGCAGCGCTTTTAATATCTTTTAAAGATTCAATTTTTTCAGCCATTATAACTCGCTCCTTTTATTCTTTTCATTTTTAGCGGCAATATCAAAAACCTCAGGGTTTTGTGCTGTATGCGGGTGTTCAGCTCCGGCATAAACTTTTAATTTTGTCATTTGCTGACGCCCCAGAGGATTACGGCTAATCATACGCTCAACAGCTTTGATAATAACTCTTTCCGGAAAACGACCAGCCAAAATCTTGCCGGCAGTTGTTTCTTTAATACCGCCAATCCAGCCGGTATGTTTGAAATACTTTTTATCAGTTAATTTTTTGCCTGTTAATTTAACTTTATCAGCATTGATAACGATGACATAATCGCCGCAGTCTAAGTTCGGGCTGTAGCTCGGCTTGTGTTTACCGCGCAAAAGTTTAGAAACTTCTGCGGCAAGACGCCCGAGAACAACACCTTCAGCGTCGAGAACATACCATTTTCTCTCAATGTCTGATGCTTTTGTTGCATAAGTTTGGTTCATATTTTCTCTCTTCTAATAAAAGATGGTTAATTTCGTGTGTGAATATACTTGAAAATTTTTTAATGTCAATAAGAAAAAATCAATATTTTTCAATAAATTGAATAATGGTATTATTATACCATTTGTTAATTGATTGATTTTTAAACATAATGACTGTTTTTAGTTTTTACAACCGGCGAAAATATCCAATTCTTTTTGATAGTATTTGCTTGGGATTTGGCTCAGTCCTAGCAGACTGTGGAAAATATTGTCGTGACTGTGCTTGTCTTGTGCGGCGGTCTTCCTCAGACAGGTTTTGTTAAAAGGGTAAGCTTTTTGGATGGGAAACCAAACCAACATTGGGACTTCTTTTTGCTCAATCGGTGCTGTTTTATAGGGGGCAGCGTGCAGAAAAATGTCATTTTCCTTCAGTGATTCTCCGTGATCAGATGTATATATCAGGGCAACGTTATATTGATTTTGCAGGTTCTGCAAAATAGTTATGGTACGGGCTATGAATTTAGAAACGTAGTGAATTGTGTTATCATAAACATTCACGAGCTCTTCGGGGGTGCAGTTCCACAAATCCTGTCTGGTACAAATCGGTTGGTAGATGTTGCTTTCTTCATCATAGTGTCGGTGGTAGGCAGGGCCGTGGCTGCCTCGTGTATGCAGGACAATCAACTGATTAGAGGTATATTTTTCAATTTTTTGTTTAAGGTTTTTAAGCAAGACATCATCAAGACATGTTTTGTCTTCGCAGGGTTCTTCGTAGCGGATGCGGGTGCAAACATCTTTGCATCCCCCGTCGTTGTCAAGCCATTGTACTTTATATCCGGCTTGCTTAAAAATATCTAAAATATTTTCCGTATATTCTTCACTTCCCGGTTTGAAATTTTTGCGGTCATACACAGAAAAAATGCACGGAACGGACACAGCCGTTGAGGTTCCGCAGCTCTGTGTGTTCGGGTAATAGATGAGGTCGTCCAGGTACGGCGTTAATGCCTCGTTGGTGGGGCGATGGTAGCCGTTTAGTGAAAAATTGGCGGCTCGAGAGGTTTCTCCCATAATAAACACAATTAAATTCGGTTTGCCGGTGACGTTAGTTTTTTTGATATCATCGCTGATGCTTTGCATGGGGCGGCGCGGCTTTAGTTTATCAATGGCCAAGTCTATTCCTCCGGCAAGATAATTAATCGGCGGGAGGTAGTCCATCAGGTACTTCAAGCGATGCATAAACAGACCGGTCGATTGCTGAAAAAGACTTCCTGCAATCAGGATAACGGCTAAGCTCTTGGCGCAATGTTTGAAGATTTTTTTATAAGGAGCTCGGCGGACGCTGCATAAAAATATGATACATGTCGGTAGCAAGCCAAACATAATCATCCATATCCAGAAGAATCCACTCAATAACTCCGAGACCTCATTGCGATCGGTTTGCAGTGCATTCATAAACATGATTTTATCTATCGGCGTGTGGTATGTGCTGATAAAATAAAAAACAAAGGCATTGCATAGTGTGAGAATAATAGCGCATGGCTTAATCAGACGCCTTGGAAACAAAAGGCGAAATAGAATAAACAAGGCTTGCCAAGTCATGATGAAGGCTGCCGGCAGATAGAAAAGGGGAATCTTATCTTCATATGCCTCTTTGAAAAAGAAAAAGCCGTATAAAGCGACAGTCAAAAAACTGTATATTTGCAGAAAGGCTGTCGATTGCAGAGAAATTTTTTTAGTCACGGAAAAGCTCTCCTTGTCTTGAGACGTTAAGGTTATTTATCGCTTCTTTGATGATTGGCAGAGAGATGGCTCGTTTACGCATTAAAGATATTTGATCTATCTCTGCGACAAGTTTGTTGCAATAAGTAAAAGAGCGCTGCATATTTTTTACCATGTAATTGACTAATTCAGGAGAAATCATAAGTTGTCGATCACTGAATAATTTGACAATCAATGCAGAAAGCAGTTCGTCATCGGGCTCATCAATGGCGATTGCCGGCACAATATTTAATCGCGATTGTAAATCTGCCAGAGAAAATGCCCATCTTGCCGGAGCTTGTGTCGAGGTGAATAATATATTTCCTCCTTCATTGCGATAGAGATTGTATAAATGAAACATCGCTTCCTGATTAATTTGATTGTCTAAATCTTCAATGATTAAGCAACGATGTCGAGCAAATAGTTCAAAAGGCATTTCCATGGTTAAATTTTGTGCTTTGATGCTCGGAATTTTATAAGGAAAATGGGTTAAGACAGAGACGCGATCTGAAAAAATGCGGCTTAAATGTGTTTTACCGCAACCGCTCGGTCCGTATAAGCAAACCGCAAAGAAAGGCCATTCCGGCCAACTATCAACTGTTTGAACCGCTTCAAAATTGCATTTGGCGACCATAAAATCCTCTCGCCCTAAGTAAGGGTGGGGGGCAAAATTAAAGGCAATTTGTGCGGCTTCTGTCATTTCTCAGGTCTACTTTTTGTTTAGAATATCAAAAACTTTACGCGTCAGGTCTCCCAGACTGAATGGTTTGGTCATGAATTCGAAATCTTGGGAGTTGGCCAGTTCTCGGCGAATAATTTCTTCTGAGTAGCCGGACGCTAAAATAATTTGAATATCCGGAATTTTTTGACGGACAATACTTGCCAATTCCGCACCGTTCATTCCCGGCATAACCATGTCGGTAATCAAAAGTTGGAAATTGGTATCTGTTTCCAATCGTTCTAAAGCATTTTCCGCAGAATTGCAACCAATAACCTCATATCCTTTTTTCTTGAGGGCTCGGGTGGCAAATGTGCGGACGGAATCTTCGTCTTCAACAAATAAAATGCGGATGTTGCTGTTGTTTTGGGATGAGGCTTCGGCTCGATCAAGCGCGGAAACATTGAGGCCGAAAATCATTTTTTGATTTAAATTAATCGGTGACGTATTTTTTTCCTGTACGGTGAGAATCGGTGAGCCGTCCCGAGCCGTGATAGCTTTTTTTATATTTTGTTCTGTTTGGTTTTGTTCTTCATCTTGGTGTTCAAAGCGGGGCAGGTGGATAGAAAATGTGGTACCGACGCCGACAATGCTGTGAACTTTGATAAACCCTTCTGTTTGGCGAATGATACCATATACCATTGCCAGTCCTAATCCCGTTCCGGAACCGACAACGTTTTGTTTGGTGGAGAAAAACGGCTCAAATATGCGGTTTAAGTTTTCAAGCGGAATGCCGCACCCGGTGTCTTTAACGTCTATGACGACAAAATCTCCCGGTTTAATTGTATCAGCTCCGAATTGGTAGGGTTGGGAGAGGGTTTCGACACGCGTGGTAATGGTCAAAGTTCCTTTGCCATTCATGGCATCTTTGGCATTGACGGCTAAGTTCATGAAGACTTGTGTAAATTGTACAGGGTCAACGCGTATATAGCCCAAATCATTACTATGATTGAATTTCAGGGCTATTTTTTCACCCAGTGTCCGTTGTAAAAGTTGTGTCAAATCAACCAAACTTTCGGTTACATCAATTAATTTCGGCTGCATGGATTGCTTGCGTGAAAAGGCTAATAATTGTCTGACCAGCCCAGCTGCGCGCGTGGCATTATGCTTGATTTGCATAAGATCAGAAAATGACGGATCTCCGACCCCATGGCGTTGCAAAAGCAAATCACAGAATCCCAACATGGCCGTCAGGAGGTTATTAAAATCGTGTGCAACACCACCGGCCATTTGTCCCATTGCTTGCATTTTTTGGGCTTGTGCATATTGTTCCTCAAGTTTCTTATGTTGCGTATTGTCTATTAGGTAGAAGACAAAGCCGTTGATGGGGGCTTGGTCGGTGTGCAGACTTTCCATAGGTTGCAGATAGATTGTAGCAACTTTTAGGTCTTTACTTCCTTTGATATGAATCTCCATATGGTTGTTTTGTCTTTCGCTTAATAATTTTTTCAAAGCCTCATGATCTTGCTCTTCTACCAGTTCATAAATACTGTGGCCTGATATTTGTTCTTTGGCGAGGTCAAGGTAGGAAGCGATATTGGCGTTACTGTCTTGAATAATCTGTTCTTCATTAATAAAACCGATGCCGACCGGTGCGTTATTAAACAGCCAATTAATTTCATCCAATGATTTGTTGAGGTGTTGTTTGAGTTCCATATCGTTAGGAATGTTGTTCAGGGCAACGCAATGAAACTTGATGTCTTTGTCATCACGAAAGCTTTCCTGTGTCACGAAAAACTCATTAATGCGACCATCCATATTTTTAAAGTATAAATTGCCGCACCAATGTGATTGTAGCGGCGGAAGTGTATTTTGGGTTGCGGCGATGTCTTTGATGTTGTGGCTGATTAAGTCTTCTCTTTTATAGCCGAGTAAATTGGCAAAAGTATGGTTACAATATTCTATATAGTAGTCGCTTCGGCAGGTGAACAATCCGACCGGCAGATAATCCAAAAAATCGTGCAAAGATTTTCTTTCATCTTGAAAAATTTGTTCCATATTATGGCGTGCGGAAATGTCTTGCAAACGCCAAAGGATATAGCATGATTTTTTGATCGCTTTGACAGAAAACCGCCCGCTGAAGATATCTGTTTTTTTGAGGTAAATCGGACGGATGCTGACCTCAAAATAGCTTTCCGGTGTAAAAACGGAATCGTCGTCATGATGAATATTGAGGTTGAGCGTGACGGTATCACTGCTTAAATTCAGCAGCGCTGTTTTCAGTCGGGAAAAGGACATTTTATTTGCGGTGTTATCGCTCAGGTGTTTTTCTAAGAAATGGATAATAGAGCCGTCTTTGAAGAAATCATGTGCCAAATCATTTTCGATAACCGGTTCTAATTTTGCATTGTCAATTCGCAAAATTTCAAAATCATTTTTCATCAGCTCATTGGCAAAGCCTCCGTAACTGATGGCTTCTTCTGCGGCATTGAGGGTTTTAATGGCCATGGTCAGGCAAAAGACGGTGATTAAGATAAAACTGAATACTAAAAGCAGCCGGTATTCCGGATACAACAAAAACAGCACTAATGCAGTGGTTAATGCTATTAATGAATAGGCTAATGCGATTAATCGGTGATGGAGTAATCGGTCAGGCCTGGGGGTTTTTAAGCTGCATAACATATCCAATTACCTCGGCTACGGCTTTAAAGTGTTCGGTCGGAATCGGCTCATCAATATCTACGCTGGCATATAAAGCGCGGGCCAGCGGTGGGTTTTCGACAATCGGAATATCGTCTTCTTTGGCGATTTCTTTAATCTTCAAAGCTAAATAGTCAACGCCTTTGGCAACGACGACCGGAACATCCATGGTTTCCATTTTATACTCCAAAGCAACGGCAAAGTGTGTCGGGTTGACGATAACGACATCTGCTTTGTGTACATTGTCCATCATACGGTGCCGAGCGCGTTCCGTGCGGATCTGACGTATTTTAGATTTGATGAGCGGATCACCTTCCATTTGTTTATATTCGTCTTTAACTTCCTGTTTGGTCATTCTGAGTTTCTTAAGGTGACTATACTTCTGATATGCAAAATCGGCAAGAGCAATAATGAGTGTCGCACAGGTAACTGTGAATATCAGCAAAACAACAATTTTATGTGATATTTTTAAGATACCGCCAATTGACATGTCCGGCATGAGCTCTGTTTCCGGCAGGTACGGGCGTAAGACAAGTAAACCGATAAAGCCGATAACGGTTATTTTTGCGATCCCTTTGAGGCTGTCGAAAACTTTTTGCATGGTGATTAATTTAGGGAGATTGGCAAAAAAGTTTAGCTTATCCCACTTAGCTTCCAGTCTTTTGGGGGCAAAAATAAAACCGGTTTGGCTGATGCTGGCAATAATGCCTAAGACAATAAAAATTCCAAAAGGAATCGCCATGATTTTGAAAAAAGCGACAACCGTTTGTTTGAACAGAAGCTGTATATGTCTTTCGTCCGTGGGAATTTTATCGACAGATGATATCATAAAGCTAAAGTCTTGAATATACCAACGCCCGAGCATTGGAAATATCAGCCAAACGACTGCCAGCATACCTATGAGCATAATGAAACTTTTGGCGTCTTGGGAAAGGGCAACATTACCTTCTTCTTTAGCCTTTTGTTTCTTATGTTCGGAGGCTTCTTCGGTTTTGGAGGATTCGTCTTCTTCTTCAGGTGTGACCATTGAACCTCCTTAGCGAATAAACGGCATTAAGCCGTCTTCGTAATAGTGACAAAACCACATGATAATCAACGGACAGGTAATCAACAGTAATCCTAAGCCAAGATATATTTGCAAAGGCAGAGAAAGGAAAAAAATGTTGAGTTGCGGCATTAGTCTTGAGAGTAATCCCATGCCGGTATAAAAGACAAGTGTGAAGACAATAAAAGGCGATGCAATCTGAAACCCGACAATAAATGACTTGTTGACTACAGTCGTCAGGTATTGGGTCATATCTTCGGTCGGAAACGTATTTGCTGCCGGCCATATATTATAACTGTCTATCGCGGCGCTAAGCATGAGGTGATGCAGGTCGGTCATAAAAATAACCGTCATGGCAATAATACTCAAAAAAGTCTCACTGACAATGGATTGGTTTTGTGAAGTGGGGTCAAACATTTGGGCATTGGCAAAGCCTGTTGATTGACCGACAAAGTTGCCGCATAAACTAATGGCAAAGTACAAAAACTGCATAATTATGCCCAAAAAAACGCCATAAGTGATTTCGAAGAGCATGATACGAATGTTTTCAGACATTGTTTGGGCCGGTGCCGGGATATATTCACTTAAAAACGGAATGAGAATGATTGAGGTCATAAAGGCGATGGATAAGCGAAAACGAATGTTTATGTATGCACTGCTATATCCGGGCATAAGCATCATGGCAGCGCCGAATCTTAGGAAAATAAAGGCAAATTTATATATTTCCGAAAACAGCAGTTCTTGCATGGTCAGCCGCCGTTAACTATTTTATCAAACAATGTTGAACTGAGGTTTCGCATCTGGTTAAGCATAAAGGGAAACAGTATAATCAGCGTTAAGAAAACGCATAAAATCTTAGGGACAAAGGCTAAGGTCATTTCCTGGATTTGGGTTAGGGCTTGGAAAATACCGATAATTAAACCGATAAACAGGGCAACCAGTAAGACAGGTGTGACAACCTTAAGCAGGGTAAATACCGCTTCTCTCGAAATGTCTAATATTTCAACTTCATTCATATCGGTCCCTATTCAAGCGGTTTGTTATGTTCAAAAAGTTCGTGATTTTCAAGTCCGGTAATAAAAGCGCCATCGTAGCCGCTGTTTACGATGCTCTTAAAATATCGGCTGGTTAAGTCTTTCCATTGCGGCATCCAGTATTTAACGACATAGGCATTTTCATTCGTCGGGGATTTGGCCGCAATCCAATCGGGAAGCGTTTTGTTCCATTTCTTGCGCCAAAAGAAGTCGGTCTCTTTGGTCTCGCTGATGTTATAAACAGCCAGTACTAAACGACGTGCGCCGTTTTTTTTGTATTTCATCGCATCGACATCTTCTTTTGTGAATGGTTTTCCATCTCTGAATACAGGGTTGATAACGATAATATCGTAGTTGGATTGGCGAATCTCATTGAGGAGCATAAATGGTGAAGCGTATTGTTCGTCGTTTAGGATAAACCCTATATTGTGAGCGTCTTTAATACTCATAATTCCATTTGCATTTTCGTTAATAATCAATTGTTGATGCACTCTGCGGAAAGCTTGTGATTTATGTAAAAACGGGTAAAGAATGATATTATCTGTCAAAGACTGTAAAATAGCCTTGTCAATAGCGGCATCATCAGGGCATTGCTCAATTGATATAACCGGGATTTCATGGTCGTTAAGCAAGCTGTCAAGAGGACGATTTTGGCAATAGTGGTTGTTAACAGCCATGCCGTCAAGTGAGTCAATATATTTTGTGACATAAGCCGGTCGATCTTCCTCTTCCTCCGGAGCTTCAATGTTCAGGAATGAAGCGTCATCAACGGTTTTATCACTGTACCTTATTTTATTATATCCGTCCAAATGGTATTCCCACAGGCTCTTGTTGAGCAAATATTGCCCCTCATGAGCTAAAATCTGGAATTGTTTATTACGACTTTTCCCATACTCGGCGATTGCAATGAATAAATCCCGCATTTCTTTACGATAATTGACAATGTGACGGGGAGGAATTTGCAAATGTTCCGCATGCGGCTGGTCTTCTGTTTGCGTAAAACCATATAGACCGGCATGAGCGCTTATGGTCGTCATAAGCGCTATCGTATACACAAACCCTGTAACTGTTGCTCTACGTAATAACATCGGCGTGTTGTTTTCCTGTACGAGATTTAACCTCAGCAATATTCAGTGCAATTTCCAGAAGATTTTGCAACATTGCTAACGGATTTTCATTAAGCTTTGTCGTATCATATTTTTCGAGATAAATGCGCAAAGTTGCGCCGCTTGATCCTGTTCCGGAGAGGCGGTAAACAATACGTGAGCCGTCTGTAAATTTGACAATCAGTCCGTTTTTGGTATCAGAACCGTCAACCGGGTCGTGATAAACAAAAGGGGCGGCTTCTTTAACTTGATAAGTTCCGAATTGTTGGTTGTTTAAGGATGGCAATTTGTTTTCCAAGTCAGCCATTAATTTGTCGGCAACGTTGGTATCTATGCCTTCAAAGTCAAAGCGCATATAGTAGCTGCGACCATATTTTTTCCAGTGATCACGGGTAATTTCTTCAACCGATTTGCCGGTTGCGGCAATAATACTGAGCCAGAACAATACAGCCCAAATTCCGTCTTTTTCTCTGATATGAGAAGAACCGGTTCCGAAACTTTCTTCTCCACAGAAAGTAATGCGATTAGAATCCATCAGATTGACAAAGTATTTCCAACCGGTCGGTACTTCGTAATAACCGATATTGTGAGCTTCGGCTACGCGAGAGACAGCTGTTGAAGTGGCCGCAGATTTGGCAACACCGAAAATACCGTTTTTATATGCGGGAATGAGGTCAAAATAATCGGTCAGAATCGCCAAACTGTCGCTGGGTGTCACAAAAAATTTCTTGCCGAGAATCATGTTGCGGTCGCCGTCGCCATCATTGGCAGCGCCAAAATCAGGTGCTTTCTCAGAGAACATTAAGTCGACCAGTTCTTGGGCATAAATCAGGTTCGGATCAGGGTGAAGTCCGCCAAAATCCGGCAGAGGAACGGCATTAACAACAGAGCCTTTGGCGGCACCGAGAATATCTTCAAATATCCGTTGCGCATAAGGACCGGTGACGGCGTTCATAGCATCAAAACGCATTGTGAATCCATTGCTAAACAATTTTTTGAGGGCAGAAAAATCAAAGATTCTTTCCATCATTTCTACATAATCTTTGACAGGATCAATGACTTCTATTTGCATTGCTCCTAAAGTTTGGGTTCCCAGTTTTGATAAATCAATGTCCGGGGCATCGTCAATTTTGAACTCGGAAATGGTCAGTGTTTGCTGATAAATCTTATCGCTGGTAGAGCTTGGGCACTGTCCGCCGCTTTGGTTGGCATATTTGATGCCGAAGTCTCCGTTTTCACCGCCCGGATTATGGGACGCAGACAATACAAACCCGCCGTCCAGTTTGTTTTTGAGAATAATATTGGAAGAGGCCGGCGTTGATAAGAAACCGTTTTGACCGATAATCAGTTTAGAAACGCCGTTGGCCGCAGCCATTTTGATTATTTTTTGGATGGCAATATCATTATAAAAACGACCATCACCGCCCAAAACATAAGTCTTTCCTTTCAGATCGCCGATAACGTTAAAAATTGATTGCACGAAGTTTTCAATATAATGCTCTTGCATGACAACCTTTGATTTTTTGCGCAAGCCGGCCGTCCCCATTTTTTGGTCTGTATAAGGTTTGGTTTGAATGGTTTTTATCATACGTATATCCCTTTATGTTATCCTTAATGTCTGCAGTTTAGCACTGAGGCCGCTAAAAACAATCATATTTTCGGATTTTGTAATTGCTTTGTGGACAATTGAAAAAATCCGCAATATTACTTGCGGATATGGGAAAGTAAATGTTTTTTTCAAGAGGGGGTTACTCCGGGCAAATGAACTCGGCTAATGCTTTGATTTCTTGTTTAGCGGCAACGTGCGACAAGGTCATACGGCGTTTGAGCTGTTCATGTTGCAAATCTAATACGGTTAAACCGTCTAAAAACAGCTCTTTATATATAACTCTGTCTTTAAATCCTTCGCAAAATCTGTAACCGTAAAGTTTAGAAAGCTTGTTCAGGTATTCAAAAACCGTGTTTTTGTTGTTGGAACGTGTTGATGATATTTTATTGCCGACCATAATCCAATTGAGGTAGTTTTTACCGCGCGAAGCCAGATATTTTTTGACATCCCAGATGTAGTTGGCATAGCAACCCGGTTTGCCGATTTTGCCGGTTGACATATCAATCTCCGAAATAGAGTTGAAATCAATTAAACTATCGCCAATCGGGGTAATCAGCGTATCTGCAAATTTATGACCGAGTTCAAAAAGGTAGTTTTTGTTGCCGGGAGTGTCAATCAGAATAGCATCAAAACGGGGTAAAAGCTCTTGAATCTGCATCTCAATGCAAGCAGCGTGTTCGGCAATATGTGTGTAGTCTTCCGTCGGTGAGAATTTATAATGCTGAGGGGAGGGCAACTGTATGCCGTTTTTGAAACAAAACATTGCGCGATTGGCAAGATATTGCGATAGCGTCCCCTGGCGACCATCTAAATCGATTGTGGCTACCTTAAACCCTTCCTGCAAAAGTTTAACGGCTAAGTGCAATGTAAACCTATCCGCAGAGGCAAAGTGCGATGTCGGTCTGGCGGCAACAACAATGCAAGATTGATTTTTGCTCTTGAGTTTTTTGCATGCCGTATCTGCATCGTTACGGGCAAAGCCGACAATCTTTGAGCGATAAACAACAGCAGCCCCATTGGCAACCGGCTCAACACTTATATTCTTATTTTTGAAGGAAGATAAAGTGTTGCGCTTGATTTTTAGGGCATAACTGCGTGCTTTGGCATAGTTGGAAAATGCTCCGATTTGGATTCCCCAGATGTTATCGCTGTTTTCATTAGAGGCAAGCTGAATTTTTTCAGGTACAGGCTCGCTGACAATCGGTTTTAACTTTGCATATTGACGTGCTGTGTAGTCTTTTTCATTTTGAGCAAGTTTGGTCAGCCCGTTCTCCATCATACTCATCACTGTTTTGTCGCGTTCGCGGTAGGTTTTGTGCCCCATTGTAACGGCAATCACTCTGTTACCGTTTCTTTTAGCCGATGTGACAATGTTAAAGCCGGCAGCACGTGTGTAACCGGTTTTCATCCCGTCAGCCCCTTTGAATTTTTGTAAAACATGATTGTGTGTGTAGAGGGTGCGACCATTGTAATTGAATGTTTTTTGAGAAAATAAACTGTAATATTGCGGAAAATCACGGTACATAGCCGCTCCGAGTTTTGCCATATCACGTGCCGTTGTTTTTTGTTGAATATTCGGTAGGCCGGAAGCATTTTTGAAAGTGGTGTTCTTCATGCCTAATTTTTTAGCTTTAGCTGTCATCTTCAGGGCAAAGTTTGATTCCGTTCCGCCCAGAGCCTCGGCCAGAACAACGGCACAATCGTTGGCAGATTTTACAATTAAGGCATTAACGACGGTTTTAACAGGAACTGTTTGCCCTGCACGTAAGCCAATTCTGGAAGGTTCCATATTGGCGGCATGACGTGATACACGGAGTTTATCCGTCATTTTGAGCGTTCCGTTATCAATAGCCTCAAACGTTAAATAAAGTGTCATCAATTTGGTCAATGATGCCGGATAACGCCTTTCATCAGCGTTCGACTGTGATAAAATTTTGCCACTATCAGCGTCAATCATAATGGAGGACGTTGATGCTTTGGCGCTACCGGTTAACAGCATGCTGCTGATAAGCGTAATAGCTAAAAAATATTTACTGCTCGGATTCTTAATAAAATTCTTCATGGATCCACTTTCTTATTTAACATGTTACTTATCCTATTTTAGGGGTAAAGAGTAAATGAAATGTTAATTTTTGGTGGTTAATCAGAAAAATATGCAATTTTTTTTGCGACTAAAAAACTCCCCAAGGGGAGCACAAAAAATGGGGCGGACGATCAGGCTCGAACTGACGACAACCGGTACCACAAACCGGGGCTCTACCAACTGAGCTACGTCCGCCGACAGAAAAGGTTTTATAGGTAATCATTCTAAAAGTCAAGGGAAAAATATTCTTAATTTCTATTTGACAAATAGACAAAAGCATGATACAGGGAACTTACAGTTCACATTATTAATTAAATTATAAAAATTTATGGCAATTCGAAAAGAAAACCGAGAAATTAGAACGTACATCGATTTGGAAGGTATGCGTGTCAGTGAAGTTACCCCAGTTTCTGGTAAAATAGAGCTGGAGGCAGTTCTTCATAGCAAAAAAGAGCCGGAGCAAATACGTCTTTACTTTGACGCAGATAAGAGGAATCCGTATGGTCCATCCCGTCCCCAATTGGTGGTGAACATGGCTCTTGGCGGGAACGTTGCCAGCATAGCCCTTTATTGGGAGGGCAAAGAAAAAATGCGTTGGGAGAACAAATAGAGTAAACGAGGTTGAAACGATAACGTTTTGACCTCGTTTTTTTAATCAAATAAATCTTTTTTATGCTTTTTATCGGCAATCGCATCTTCAATACGTTTACGGGATAGTTCAACATATTCCGGATTAAGATCAATACCGACAAATTGACGATTGAGTTTAACGGCAGCGACGCCGGTGGTGCCACTCCCCATAAACGGGTCTAAAATGCAGTCTCCCTCTTTGGTGGAGGCGGTAATAACACGTTCTAACAGCGCCATCGGCTTTTGGGTGGGGTGTTTGCCAAACGTTTTTTCTGCCGGCGGGGTGGTGAAAATTGACCAGACCGTGCGCATTTGCAGTCCGGGTTTTTTTATCATATCTTTTGAAAAATCGCCGTTTTTCATAGCATCATAGTTAAAATAATGCTTGGCTTTTTTTGATTTACGTGCCCAGAGCAGGTTTTCGTGGCTGGCAGTAAAATATTTGCATGACAGGTTAGGGCTGGCATTAGGCTTAAACCAGGCAATGTCGTTGAGAATATGATAATCAAGGAGTAACATGGCATAACCGCAGGATAAAATGCTGTGATAAGTGCCGGAAACCCAAATTGTTCCGTTTGGTTTGAGCAAACGTTTACACAAAGTCAGCCATTGTTTATGAAATTCAAAATCTCGTTCAATCCCGTTAGATTTATCCCATTGTCCTTTATTGATTTTGATGAGTTTACCATTGAAACAGCTGGTGCCGGTGGAGAGCATATACGGCGGATCGGCAAAAATCATGTCAAACGACTCTTCGGGTAATTCGGAGAGGACTTTGAAACAATCATCGTTATATAAGGTATAGGGTTTGGTCATTGTTTTTCTCTAAAAAGCGGAAGATCCCTTATCTTGTTGCTAACGCAACTCGAGGGATGACATTAATATTATGATTGATTTAACAGATGTGCAAGGACGTTATTGAGTTATGGGCATAAAAAAACCGCCCAGAAATGTGGGCGGGGTTAATTGTTTTTTACTTGAGGCGGAAGAGTTTTATAACTCTTCTGGGGGGCGGTGCGTAAGGAGGGAAACCTCAGCGGTGCTCGGCTATTTTATTCACCTCGTTGGAAGCGCCGATGTCCTGTAGTCGATTGTGGACGGGCGGGGCGCTTATTTTTTTGAGTTAGTAGTTTGTTTTAAGGCTATCTAACTCTAAGGATGGTCTCTTATTCTCATGTTCTTTGGTTTTTGTTGCCCCTGCTTTTTTATTTCAGCTCCGAGATGTCGGTAGCAATACACAGGGGCGGCGGCCAGGTGTCAGTTCTTAATTCTTGTCGTTTTTACTGCCATGAGAATGGGAGGACCATTTTTGTTCCTTTCTGCCATAATGTATGGTTTTTAAGGGTTAATATATCCGGCTTTATTCAGAAGCTGCGAGCGGTGCGGCCAATAGTTTGGGGCTAGGCTCGGTGCGGTTTCTGATGTTATCAACTCTCATAACGAAAGCCGGATTTTTTAATAAATATTCATAATCTTTTTGTGGTGTTATGTGTACCATAAAAAAATATGATGTCAAGACAAAAAATGCAATATTTTGACAAAATATTGCATTTTTTTGAAAAATAGTGTTGTTTAGTTCTCTGATTCGTCATCCGACTCGTCAAAATCTTCATCATCAAACTCATCTTCATTCGGGTCGTAACTGATCCCTAATTTTGCTAAAATGTCTTCATTGACATCTTCACGTTGGGCAACGACCCAATCCGGAACAAACGGTGAGGGTGGAATCTTTGATTTTGCTAACATCTCCTTATCTAGATAGTAACGCGGGGCATCGGCCATAATCGGACGATCAATGAAACCTTGCATTAAGACAACTTGTTTGAGCATCGGCAAACTCAATAATTGAGTGGTACTGATGACAGATGTTCCTTGTAATTGGTAGCTGACATTCTTTTGGAACGGGTTTTGCCCTTTGGAGAGGGTGAAGCCCTCACTCTTTGAGAAAGACGTTGTCTGAACTGTTTTGTTACCAATCATTTTAGAGAAACGTTGTGCAGTTTGCTCGTTGTTTTGTGATAAAATAACTTTGCAGGCCGTGGTTGAAATAACCGTCTCCAAGTCATCTTTACCGTACTTTCCGGAAATTTGTCCTAAGTCTTGACCGATCAGCAGGTAGGATACTTTTTGACCACGTCCGACCGCCGGACCTTCGATAACCGCTTTCAATTTCGGCATGGTCGGGAACTCGTCCAGCACAAACAGGGCAGGGAACGGACCCATTTTTCCGTCAGATTTGGTTTGGGCATTAGGCGTATTGGTGATTAAATAAGCCGACATTAAGTCAATAAAAGTTGCACTGATGATATTCAAAGCTTTGGCATCGACCTGGTTAACAGACAGGTAAACGGCAATCGGTTTCCACTGTCCGGTAATCGGGTCTTTCATTCCGCGCAGATCTTTGAAGTGAATGTCTGAAAAACTGGTGCGAGCGACAACGGCTGAGTTCTTGAAAATACCGATACCGCCTAAACCGGTTGACAGAACAGAACCGCGTTCCTTATCCGGCATGGCGCTCAATTGGCTCAATTCAGTGATACAACGTTGAGAATATCCGTATTGACGAGCTTCTTCAATCGCCGCATCAAGTAAATCACGCATCGGGTCGGCCATGGCTGCCATTTGATCACCTTCTTCCAAGCGTCGTTTAATATCTTCGGCTTGCTTTATTTGTGATTCGACCATCCACTCCAAAATCATTGCTAAACATGATTCGTGTCCAATCCATTTGTCGGGCAATAAGTTCCAAGTTCCGATAGGAACGTAGTTGTCTATGGTTAGATTATTGGTGCGCAAGTTCTGAATGGCTTTTGCTGCTTGAGGATCGTGCATTTTGATATAATAGCTTTCAAGTACTTTTTTATCTTCCTCATCAAGTTTTCCTTCATACACGCGCCCGATAAAGTAGTCGTTGGCACGGGCATTTTCGCACTTGAAGACAATAAAGTGGATTAAGCCGTTTAAGGCACCTCGGCCGGCTTTAGACCAGTGTGGGTCCGCGTTACCTTTAGGGTCTTCTACCAGCGTATTACACATAGAGTCAATGTACATATCGCGGTCCGGTCCCGGTTCCGGTAAGGCATTCGGGGCTAATGGGTTCCAGCTCGGGTAATAAATGCCTTCTTTAGGGTTATCCTCTGCTCCCCAGTTGATGACAAATACAGGCCCATCTTTTGCTCTGGCACCGGTGGTGGTGAAACATAGTTCAGGCTTCGGGTCATTGACGATTAAGCTTAAGCCCGGTGAATTAAAAATTGTCGGAATAACGATACCTGCGGTTTTACCGGTTCCCGGAGGTGCACAGCATAGTGTGGATAAAGTTTCTTTCAGCTTAAGCATTCTGCCTTTGTAGCGCCCGACGACCATACAGAATCCATCAAACAGACCCATTTTTTTGATATCGTTGTAAGTGGCAATGCGTGCAGAACCATGAATATTCGATTGGAAATGGTATGGGTTCGTGATGGCGCCGATTAAAATTCCTAACGGCAGAGTTATGAACGGGAGAATCGGTACCCACAAACTCAGAGAAAAAGGTCCGTGATAACTCGAAATTTGGCGCATCCAGTTCCAGTAACGTGACGAGAGATATCCGGGGTCAGCAAAAATAATGCCCATGAATTTGCGAACGTCGTGTAAAGAATCTTGAGAAATTCCTGTTCCCATAATATATCCAAGCGGAATAGCAATAACCGCCAGAATAACTGTTACGACAAGAGAAATCACAAGCGTGTTAACCATCCATCGGCTTGCGTTATTATATTCTTCCCATTCTTCACCAGATCTATCAACCATTCGACGTATCCTATGTTAAATTACGTATAAGTTTTTTGATTTTTTCGAAACGATCAATGTCAATTTTGTTGTCGATGTCTTCAAGTGTTTTGGCAAACAGTTTGAGTTCTCTCGGCATACCGCGATCGATTCGTGTTACGTTGATGTTTAAGTCGCGCCAAGTATCAAACATGTCTTCGGCGTTAATAATATTGCCATATTGAATAATGACATAAGTCGATACGGCAAAATCAATGTTGTTTTCACGCAGTTTCTCGGTTAAATATTCTTGAACAATATCAGCACAGCGTACCGGTGAAATTCGGTGGCTGTTTTCTGAAAACCATAAAGGTTCTTCGTCGTTAAATCGTTCTTCATCAGCCAGCCAATCTCCGGGTTCTTTGTCGACTAAACAAATACAAATTTGTCCGTCGGCCACACCGATAAAATCAACAAAATTGTTTTTAATCGTCGCTGAGGTAATTACTTGGTAGCCTTTTTGTTTGATGATTTCGAGGCTGGAATTCCCGACATTTTTAGGCGTTTGCGGTTGGTTGGCCATCGGAATCGGTTTGTTATTGCTGTTGCGATTGTCATTGTTTTTTTCTCTATTGGTATCGCGTTGGCGCGTATTGTCTTTTTTGTTGCGTTCTTGGCGGCGTTCCTGCTTTTCAGAGTTTTTGTTTTCTTGTCTTTCTTGTTTTACAGGTGCCGGTTCTTGTCCTATTTTATCCAAGTCATCAAAATTTAGCTCAAAATTATCTTCCTCATCATCAAGCTTAAAAAGGGAGTGGTTAAGGATGTTGCTTTCTGTCTCAATAGGGGGTGTTTGCAAAATCGGTTTGACATTCGGTAAGGTACGATTTGCTGCAATAGGAGAAGTTGTTCTCGTTTCTTCGGATTGAGGCGATTGAATTGAACTCAGATTGCGCGGACGTGTCTCTTTATAGGATTTTTTTCTTTTCAAAACAGGTTTGGGGGGAACAATTTCTTTCTTTCGGGCTTGTTCGGCATTATCGGTTAGGACATTATCATAAAAATACTTTGCGTGTTGCCAGAGTTTTTGAAGCCATTTTTCCCATTCAATCATACTCAGACTTGCCCAACCACATAGCCAAAGAGGAATAAAACTTAAGATGATAAAAATAAAAGCCCATTCACGTGCATCATCAATGACCCAACCCGACATCCATAGATTCCAGAGATATTTCCAATGTCTGCTGTCTATCAGATCAAAATGCCAGTTTGTCAGCAAAATAACCCTGATTCCCTCGAAGAAAAACAGACTCCAGCATAAACCGACAATGATGATTCTTATTAATGTTTTATAGGCCAGCAATGTTATTGTACTCCTAAAATTATCTCTATTTTATCTCAAAGAAGTTAAAGGTTGGTTTATGACGATTGGTTTAATTTATCTTTTATTTGTGAACGAAGCGTTTGTGAGGTTTTGCTTGTCTTTTCTATTTCTGCTTGCTGTTTTTTTAACTTATTTTCGA
>CACYYO010000034.1 GCA_902778645.1 uncultured Rhodospirillales bacterium
TTTAACGAAACAACGCACTAGTAACCCAAAGAGATCCACCATACCCCTTAAAATGTGATATTTGAGGTTAATAGTAGGCGTTGAGGGAAAAATTACCGCAGCACTGCCGAAATAAAAAGTGCTTAAACGCACTTTTTATGAGGAAAAGCAATGAGACTTGCTTTTGTGAGCAAGTGCAAACGACGCGAAACAAAAGCTTTAGTCGGAATTGGAAAAACGTACGTGAGGATAATTTTTAACGAAACAACGCACTAGTTTCCAATTTACATAGCCATTAAAATGCGATATTTGAGGTAAATAATAAGATTTTGAACAAATCGCGAAGCGGAGTGTACTTGAACGTACATGACCGAATAATTTTCGAGATATCTGCACTAGAAACGCATCTTGCGCATTTTAAAACAGTTTCAGGATACTTTGGTCTGCCTGTGAGGCTAAAGACAGCGCATTAATCGCTAGCTGTTGCCGTGTCTGCAGGGCGAGCATATTGGCTGCCTCCTCGTCCATATCCGCGAGCGTCAGCTTATCCGCCCCTTCTTCGAGCACATTAATCAGATTCTGCGTAAAATCCTGTCGGGTCTGGATAATCGCGTTATTGTTACCCAAATCACTAGCAACTGAGCGCAGTGTGCGGATGGCGGCCCTAATCTCATTAAGTGATTGAGCAACATCGGTCACCGTTATCCATGAGACTTGGCTCAAGCCAATTGCCGCCGCAGAAATATCCTGCCCTTGCACCATAAACTGATTGTCCCGTGCCTCGTTAAAGGTGATTTCCATACTGTCCCCTTTAAGCAGGTTAACACCTTGATACGAACTATCATTAATAAAAGAATCATATTGATCATATAAGGTGTTATACTGTTGAGTTTCTGCACCGGAATCTGAAATAGTATTAGTAACCACGATTTCTCCTTCGGATTTAAATTGTGGGGCAACCATGGAACTCCAATAATCTTTCACATTTTCTATATTAATGTTATAAGCCGCGTCCGTCGCCCAACTCGAATACAGTTGGGATCCGGTATAAGGAGTCGCCGGATTAAAATTGCCGGCTTGATCTTGTGAGCTGAATGTCAAATTTTTGAGGTTAATAATCGTCACATCGCGACCATCGGCAGAAACATTGGTGATGACACCGACGGCTGTTTTGCTGCCATCATAATCAGCCGCTTTGCCCCAAGTCTTATCCGCATACATAATATCACCGAGTTGAGGAGCTGCTTGAGCGCCGGATAAAGGATTATACACATCTTCTAAAAACAGACTACTCCGAACGGATGGGGCACCTTTCTTTGAACCATAGGCCCAACCACCATTAGCCATATTGATGTTCAACGAAAGATGATTATCGTTCTCAGACGAGGCCCAATACCAGCTATTTGTTAACTCAGCCGCATCAGCTCCTTTGCTTTTCAATGTTCTTAAGGCATCATTAATGGTTGCTTTATTATCGCCAATCGCTCCTTGGGTTCTATTCGTGATCGAAATTTGGCTTTTATCATAACCATATATATCAAACAACTCTCCCAAACTTGCTAAATGCCATTTGCCTTGTCCGAACGTCTCATCATCTGCGGCTACCCCCGGCGCATAAAACTCATGCGTTGCCATCGCCGCCAAACCGTCCGCGCCTATCTGATTCACAATTGTTTCCGTATTATATTTTCCGGCATAGAGCAACTCATCGCGGTTGCTGATTCGATAACTGTTGTCACCGGTCATGTTAATGCCGTAAGTGTTATCTATTGTCACGGTAGCGCCATTTCTTGAAGAAATACCAACCGCCCAATCACCGCTCGCCTCTATTTGAATATTTTTGAAATCCGCACTCGCCTCAGCGCCGCTCACCTCTATCGCGGCCTTAGTCGCTGTCAAGGCACTCCCGGAACCCGAAAAGGTAATACTGTGTCCGTTACCGTCAAAACTGACATTCTTAGCCGTTATCATTAAAGTATCATCTAAAGTAATATCTTCTCTCAAAAGGATTATACTGTTATCCGTAATTCTGGAGCTGATTTCACCTGCATCCATACCGGAAAAAATCTCAACAATGCCCTCTACTGAAGCTAACTTTTCTGCCGCCTGCTCGGCAACCGAGGTCATTTGCTCCAAAAACGAGGTTGCCGCCTCGATTCCCTCAATCGCTGCTTGAATAGTCTGGATCTTTTGACCCATACTGTCGAGTAACGCACTCAAATCACTCGCACGATTGCTCAAACTGCGCGCCGTGTAATATGAACTCGGATTGTCTATCGCTGAATTAACTTTTTTACCGGTCGCCAACCGCGTCTGCGTCTCGCTCATCAGCTTAGACACATTCTGCAAACTCAACAAATTTGTACTTGTTGACATATTTAATGATATTCTGCTCATCTCACACCTCACGTCTTCTGTGATTCCGGTCATTCATAACCCCATGATAACACAAATTTTTATTTAGTGCAACACTTTTATGAGGTGCTTTTTATTTTTGTTTATTTTTAGGTATAAGAAAACACAAAAAATCCCCGCCGCAAAAGCAGACAGGGAATAGAAAGAGAGCGGATTTAGTCTTGAGAATCAATAACCTTACCGCAGAACGTACACTTGAGTGCTTTGCCATGGGGCGTTTGGATCTTCACCCAATGATGGGCACAATTCTCCGGCTGAGCAACGTCGCTTCTGACCGGAATTTTAGGCGCGTTTTCTTTTTTCATAATTTTAAAAGTTTAATGGAAAATAATGTCTTAGTCATATAAAATCAACCCATTTATAAAAGAAAAAATTTTAAAAGGCAAGAAATTTTTATTTTTACTTAAAAAGGCTTGACTCTCCCGATTTTCTCTTATATAAATCACACAAATTCATGATAATGGATTAGTTTTAATTACACACTACGGTGTGCCGCCGGTCGACGAGGGTTCGTTCACCGGCGTGCAACAGTATATAGGCGCTGAATGTTTGAAAGTTTGACAGATAAATTAAGTACCGCATTTTCGAAGTTAACTTCCCGCGGGGTTTTGACGGAGAAAGACATTGATGAGGCCATGCGCGAGATTCGCATTGCTTTGCTCGAGGCAGATGTCTCTTTGCCGGTCGTTAAAACTTTTATTGCTCAGGTTAAAGAGCAAGCTTTGGGAGAGAAAGTTGTCAAATCTGTTCAGCCCGGTCAAATGGTCGTTAAAATTGTCCATGATGAGTTAGTTAAATTATTGGGGTCGGAAGAAGGAGCAGAACTCAATTTCCAGACCACGCCGCCGGCAGTCATTTTGATGGTCGGACTGCAAGGCTCAGGCAAAACCACAACCTCAGCTAAAATAGCCAATAAACTGAAAAAACATAAAAAAGTAATGTTGGCCTCGCTTGATATTTATCGCCCCGCCGCTCAACAGCAATTAGCGCAATTGGCGCACCAGATTGAGGTTGAGTGCCTGCCGATTATAGAGGGTGAAAAACCGGAAGCCATTACCAAACGCGCTTTGTCTGAGGCTAAAAAAGGTGGTTTTGAGGTTTTGATTCTGGATACGGCCGGACGGTTGCAGATAGATGAAGTTCTGATGAACGAAGTCGTCGCCGTCAAAAAACTTTCGAACCCGATAGAAACATTGCTGGTTGCAGATGCCCTGATTGGACAGGAAGCTTGCAATGTCGCTAAAGAATTTAACGAAAAAGTCGGTATCACCGGACTGGTGCTGACACGTCTCGATGGGTCATCTCGTGCCGGAGCTGCTCTCTCCATGAAAATGGTTGCCGATGTTCCGATTAAATTTATGGGAACAGGCGAAAAAATAGAAGAGTTTGAAGAGTTTCATCCCGAGCGTATTGCCGGACGTATTTTAGGGCAGGGTGATGTTGTCAGCCTGGTCGAAAAAGCAATTGAAAAGGTCGATCATGCGGAGGCTGAAAAAATGGCTCGCAAAATGATGAAAGGCAAGTTCGACCTTGAGGATATGCTCTCTCAGTTGCGACAAATTCAAAAACTGGGCAGTATGGGTTCATTGATTGGAATGATCCCGGGACTGTCAAAGTTCCAAAGCCAAATTGAGGCCTCAGGAATAGGCGACAATTTGGTGAAAAAACAGGAGGCTATCATTCTTTCAATGACCAAAGAAGAAAGAAAGCATCCGGATATCATTAAAGCTTCACGCAAAAAACGTATTGCGGCCGGAGCCGGTGTGGAAGTTCAGGAGGTCAATAAATTGCTCAAATCATATGAGCAAACATCGACCTTAATGAAAAGAATGGGCTCTCTGGGCGGTCTGTCAGGATTGATGGGCTCAAAGATGCCCTTTATGAAACCAGGAAATCCGTTAAATGGTATGTTTAACGGTCGGGGACCAAAATTCCCGTTTTAACACTAACAAATAATAAGGAGTAAAACAAAAATGTCAGTACGTATCAGACTATCTCGCGGTGGTTCTAAAAAACGTCCTTTTTACAAAGTTGTAGCAGCAGATCAAAGAGCACCACGTGATGGTAGCTTTATTGAAAAATTGGGAACTTTCAATCCCCTGTTGCCGAAGGATCATGCAGAAAGATTAGTTCTTGATGTAGAAAAAATCAAAACATGGTTGGCAAAAGGGGCTCAACCGACAGAGCGTGTTCAAAAAATGTTGGCTGGCTTAGGCTTGTGCGCTGCACCGGTTATTCATGATCAACCGAAAAAATCTGCACCGAAAGCAAAAGCTGTTGCTCGTTTGCAGGAAAAGGAAGAAAAAGCAAAAGCTGCTGCTGAGGCTGCCGCTGCTGCTAAAGCTGAAGCAGAATCTTCTGCTGAATAATTATGAATCCCCCTTGCATCTTCTCGCCCCTTGGGGGCTGGAGGCAAAAAATTGGTCCGGTGGACTAATTTTTAACGACAGGCGAAGTTTTCTTATATGAGCGAAAAGCGATAGCGCCTTGATGCAAATTTAGAAAACGAGTGACCGAAGCCGTAGGCAAGAAGGA
Organism: uncultured Rhodospirillales bacterium; assembly: GCA_902778645.1. Taxonomy (GTDB): domain Bacteria; phylum Pseudomonadota; class Alphaproteobacteria; order RF32; family CAG-239; genus Scatocola. Next base: position 4,930 of record CACYYO010000034.1, read on the forward strand.
TTAAGGTGAGGGGAAAGTGTCTCACTGTTGTATGATGAGTTAAGCAATGACGGAAGATAAACGAATTTGTATCGGCGCAATTGTCGGCGTTCACGGGATTAAAGGAGAGGTAAAAGTCAAGAGTTTTACCGAGCCTGATACCAATGTCGATAAATACGGCGTTGTTGAAAGCAAAAACGGCAATCAAAAGTTTGAGCTTAAGGTCGTCGGACACAGTAAGGAACTCTTAAGGGTTAAAATAAAAGGAGTGAATGACCGAACATCTGCAGAAGCGCTGATTGGTAACGGGTTTTATATCAATCGGGAGGTTTTGCCGGCATTGGAAGACGAAGATGAGTTTTACGAGGCTGATTTGATTGGGCTCGAAGTTCGTCAAGACAATCAAGTTATCGGGACTGTTGCCGGGTTATACAACTTTGGTGCCGGAGAGATTATTGAGATTAAACTCAAATCAACCGGAAAACTTGAAATGCTCCCTTTTACTAAGGCCTATGTTCCTGATATTAAGATGTCTGATGGGTATATGACAGTGACATCTGCAAGTTTACCGTTTGCACCTGATGACGACGGAGACGAGAATGCTGAACGTTAAGGTTTATACCATATTTCCTGAGATTTTTCCCGGGTTTTTAGGGTATTCTTTAACAGGTAAAGCATTAGAAAGCGGCAAGTGGTCATTACAGACCATCAATATCAGAGATTACGCCTTTGATAAACATGGTTCGGTTGATGACACACCTTGCGGTGGAGGTGCGGGAATGGTCATGCGCCCCGATGTCTTGGGCAATGCCTTACAGCACAATTACCACGGTGGTCGCTTGATTTCCATGTCACCGCGCGGTAAGCCGCTAACCCAGCAGTTAGCGCACAGGTTGGCTGAAGAGGAGAATATCTCCGTTATCTGCAGTCGTTTTGAAGGAATTGATGAGCGTGTGCTGGAGGCTTATGAGGTTGAGGAAGTCAGCATTGGCGATTACATCTTGACCGGTGGTGAGCAGGCGGCGCAAATTATGTTAGATGCCATTATCCGGTTGCTTCCCGGCGTTCTGGGTAATGAAGAGTCAACAGCAGATGAAAGCTTTGAAAATATTTTGTTGGAACATCCCCAATACACCCGCCCGGTTGAATGGGAAGGCAGAACTGTTCCGGATATCCTTCTTTCAGGACATCACCAAAATATTGCCCGATGGCGGCACGAGCAGGCACTTGAGGTAACAAAACAAAGACGCCCGGATTTATTGCAGAAATATCTTGATTCTCAAAAAATTTAGGTGTATAGAGTAAAAAAATTTATAAAAAGGGTTAAAGTAATGAACATTATTGAAAATATCGAAAAAGAGCAGATGGAAAAATTAGCTGCCGGCAAAAATATCCCGAGCTTCAAAGCCGGTGATACATTGAAAGTTCACACTAAAGTTAAAGAAGGTGAAAGAGAACGTATTCAAATTTATGAAGGCGTTTGCATCGCTCGCAAGAACGATGGTTTGAACTCTTCTTTCACAGTCAGAAAAATTTCTTTCGGTGAGGGGGTAGAGCGTGTTTTCCCGTTGTATTCTCCGAATGTTGCTAAAATTGAGGTTATGCGCATCGGTCGTGTTCGTCGTGCAAAGATGTATTTCTTGCGTGCTTTGCGTGGTCGTTCTGCACGTATTGCCGATGATTTGTCCGCATCAACCAAAAACAAAGATGCAGCTTCTGCAGAATAGGCGAAAAAAAGTTATCGAAAAACCTCTCGTTTAACGAGAGGTTTTTTTTTAGAATAAATCATTAGAAAAAGGAACGTCTTGCAACATACGCTGCGGTTTATATAAATAGATGTTCGTCACCGTCGGAATATCATCCTGGCGGTGCGTATATCCTCTATCTTCCATGCAAATACGATATTTTCTGGGACTTGAACCGGAATTATCACGCAACGACCTGACCAACACAGGTTGTGCCCCCGGATATGCAACATAGCTCGCCCAAATCCCTCGCTCAGCATGCCAATTAGCTCTTAATTCTAACTTTGTTTCCTCAGAGAAAAACCAAGTACGGAAGTCCGGTACATGAATACCTTCGGCGATTCTCATACACTCTGAGTGGTCCCGGGAGAATTTTTCAATACCGGTACGAGGCCTAGCCCAGTGGTAAATAACCTGACCTTCAGATCCCTCTAAAAACCAACCGCAACTGCAAAGAAGCAACGACAATCCCAATATATAAAACAATCTCTTCATCATCAGAAATCCAAATCAGCATAGCTCCGTGCCGGCAAAATACCACGGATATTATCTTTCAAAATATCCTTAAAGCTCGGGCGAGATTTTATTTTAGAATACCAAAGCTTAGCATTTTTATATGTTTCCCACGGCACATCACCCAGGTAGTCTAAAATCGAAAGATTAGCTGCAGCAGAAATATCCGCCATAGAAAAATCATCTCCTGCCAAATAGTTTCTTCTTTCTGTTAACCAGTCAATATACTCCATATGAAATGCCAAATTATTGTACCCTGTTTTAAGAATTTTCGAATCAGGCGCCTGACCACTGGCAAAACGTTTATGAACCTTCTCATAAACAATATTGCGATAAACATCACGAGAGAATTTAACATCAAACCACTCGGTCAGGCGTCTGACTTCAGCTCTTGCTTTGGGAGTAGGAGGCAAAAGTTTATTATCCTTAGAAGTCTCTTCCAAGAATTCACAAATAGCATTATTGCCACACAAAATATTACCATCATACACAAAAATCGGTAATTCTCCCGCCGGATTCAGTTTATAACATTCCTGAGAGAGATTCCAAGGTTCTTCCTCGCGCAGGACAAAAAGCATTTTCTTTTCGCTCATCATAATGCGAACCTTACGAGATATGGGAGAAACCGAATGTTGCACCAAAAGAACCATAACACACCCGCCTGTTATCACAAGTATACATAACCATAACAGAGAGGAACAACAAGGTCAATCAAGAGATGAAAACTGCATACAACTATTTTACAAATGATGGCGGAACAATACCTTGGGAAGCCTCATCTGCTTTGTGAATTTCTTCAACAATACGTTGTTGAATTTGTTCTTTGAGGGCATTTTGATGTGTTTGCAGGACGTGTTTAATCGTCTTTTTTATTTTGTTACTTTTGCGCGTGATTCCGGAAACGCCCACAAACATAGGCATATCCCATAACGCTTGCTTAGACATGGAAACCATATCGCGAATTCCCATTTTAGCCTGTTCGAGAGCGCCATAGTAGCGGCTTGTTAAAATATAATCGATTTGACCGGTAAAAAGTTGTTCATATAGCTTTTCAGAATCATCAAATTTCTGAACATTTAACTGTTCCAGTTGCTTATTGACATGGTCAGAAAATAACTCACGACCATCAATAGCGCCTTTAAGATTCTTAAGATCAGCACGAGTCTTTATATTAAGTGTCTTGTAGGGCATCGTCACAACCGCAACAGGGTTAGTTAATAAGGCAGGATAAATCATATCAATACCGGTATAAGCATCAGAATCATAATAAGCGCCGATGACAATATCTATATCTCCATTGACAACCTGAAAAAGACGCTCTTTGTATGTGCCCTGTGTCGCATATTCCAAACCGATACGCTCTTGTTCTTCCATAACTTCAAATAAAGGAGCAAAGACAGTATCAAAACCGTCTTGGTGCTTATTTATTGAGGCGAAAGGTTTATAATCATTAAAAGATGTTACCCAGATCTTGTCCGAATCATTAAGGCCATTTGTTTTTTCTTTAACCAGGGCCCCGGCTTGTGTGCACATCAAAAATAATAAACCGACTAAACAAAAAGATTTTAAAAATTTTAACATAATCTGTATCCTCTACTGCGACTATAACAATAAATTAACCAAATTGTGTTAATAAATATTTTATAAGAACGATTTTTTTGGAGAGAAAATGTATCAGCAATCTAGTGGTTATACCAGTAATTATGCGTCAGCACAGAGGGAAGGTCTGAGCCAAAAAGAAATGGAAGCGCAGGCTTTTATAGGTGCAGCTGCCGCATTAAATAAAATTAAGGAAAATTGGGAGGCAGAAAAACAGACACTTCCCGATGTGTTGGAAAAAAATAAAATGTTGTGGAGTGTTATTGCCAGCGCTATGCAGGAGGACGATTGTCCGCAACCTCGAGATATACGCAACAACATTATTCAGCTCGCCGCGTTTATTTTTAAGCGTACTCTTGAGCTACTGGGTGAACCACGAAAAGAGGGATTAGATATTTTAATTAATATCAATATGAACATAGCGCGCGGTCTAAGCGGTAACGGCACGGATTAGTACGCTGCTTTATAAACCGGGGCGGATTTATCAATATAAAGAGCCAGAGAATTACCGAAAGTTGAACGAACATATTGTGTCAATTCGGAGGGTTCAGCCTTAAAGTTTTCAGACTCGGCCTGGGCTTGCAAAATTTCATCTTTTTTCAGCTTTTCTTTTCCAACCACATCTCTTCTTCTTTCAGCATCAGGAACACCGTGATAAGCTGCCATATTAAAGGCAACATATGACTTGTAGAAATCGGGTTCAATTTTTGTTTCGGAACCATACATATTGCCTAACTCATACATGGCACTGACATTGCCTTGGTTATAGGCACGTGTAAAATACTTGATGGCATTATTATAATTTTGCATGACTCCCCAGCCATTAAGATACAGATAACCCAGCATATACTGAGCCTCATCGTAGTTCTGCTCTGCAGCGAAACGGATATTTTCGACAGCTTTCTTCATGTTCTGAGGGACGCCGATGCCTTTCATATAAAGGTAACCAAGCAGATATTTGGCAACGGGGCTGCTCTTTTCAGCGGCATCTTTGAGCAAAAGAGAGGCTGATTGTGGGTTATGCAAAACACCTTGTTCACTTAAAAAGATAACGGCAAGATTAATTGTTGCATCAATGTTGCCTGCATTACTGGCTTTAGAAAATAACTCTGCAGCATGTTCGACGTCCTTTTTTACGCCGATGCCGCTGTAATAAAGGCTTCCTAAATTATTTATCGCGATATCATTACCGCTTTCAGCGGCCAACGAGTAATATTCAAAAGTTTTGCGATAATTAATATCGAAACCGTTTAGCCCATACAGATGCATATACCCCAGTGTCATCAGTGCATTTGTATCACCTTTCTCTGCCATACGAAAGACTCGGGCTTGAAAATCTTCATTGGATTCGGTCTTTTCAGGTTCAGTAATTTTTTTATCTTTCTTAAAAAACGAAAAATTTAAAAAAGAAAAGATCCCCCCTTCTTTTTCTTCATCATCAGGATCTTCTTTAAGTGCTTCTGTTTGCTTCAGCTTATTTTGTAGATTTTCTTCAGTCGTCATTTTAGTAGTCGTTTTAGAACTACTGTCCTTTGTAATAACGATTCCGTCAGTTAGGGAAATAGCAGCTTCATCCGCATAAATGTTGTTAATAGCAACAAAGACAACTAAAAAAGAAATAAATATAATCCCAAAACGCATCCCTTTTTCCTATCAATAGTACTTCAACCCAAACCAATGTAACATACAAAATATAATAATGACAATAGAAAAAAAGAGCGGTTCACCGCTCTTTTTTTTGTGATTATGAAATATCTTAAGAGAACAGCTTCAAAACGGACTGAGCCGCTTGAGATGCTAAACTCAAAGAGTTAATAGCCAACTGTTGACGGGTCTGTAAAGCCAACATATTAGCAGACTCTTCATTAATATCCGCCAAAATTAATTTATCGGAACCTTCTTCCAAAACATTAATCAGGTTATCTGTAAAATCTTCACGAGTTTGTAAAATAGAATAGTTATTACCAAACTCTGTAGAGATTGTTCTTAACTTACCGATGGCTTCATCAACACGATTAAGGGCATCCTCGAGACCTGCATTATCTCCCCAGTCACTAACCTTAACCATATTCAACCCCTCGGCTGTTGCATCAACACCTTTAATAATCAGTTTTGAAGAACGATCTTCATTGAAGACGACAGTCAAATCATCACTACGTAACAAGTTAATGCCCTTATACCCGCTATCTTTGGCTAAATCCGTAATCTGGTCAATCAACTCATTATATTGTGCCATATAATCAATACGATCAGAACTACCGACAGTTCCACTGAGGGTTAATCCCAAGGCAGAACCGGAAAAAGTAACTTGATAACTGTCTTTTGATGATATAACAATGTTGTTAGCATCATCAACTGCTGCCGTAACGTTCGTAACAGGTGTGCCATCATCCAAAGTGACACCGGATAAAGCGTTGTTAATAGCTGTGGCGACGGCAGTCGCGTTTGCCGCAGAGCTTGCATCAATATAAACAGGAGCAGCTTTACCATCAATCTCCAATTTGAAGGAATAAGCATCAAAACTTGCCGTTTTGGCGGCGTCTCCATTCTTCTTGACGGTAATTTGACCGGTTGTGTTATCATAATTCACGGTGGTTGAACTATCCCATCCCAACCCGGCAGGATCAGCCGTCGTTGCTGTTGTAAGATACGTTTTCAAATCTGTCGCCAAAGCGGCACCCGTTTTACCGGATGAAAAAACAATATCTTCACCATCAATAGTAAAAGTGTAGTCCTTAGCTGCCGGTGTTGTACTGAATGTGCCTGAAGAAGTGACATCGCTTACGGCAACATCACGAGCAGAATTGGCAACAGCTTTAGCCTGTTCCACAAAAGAAGTAATGCTCTCAACACCCTCATTAGCTGCTTTGATTGTTGAAATACCTTGCCCCATACTGTCGAGCAAACTGTTTAAGTCGCTGGCACGGTTATTTAAAGAGCGAGCTGTGTAATAAGAGCTCGGTCCATCCATAGCAGAATTAACTTTTTTACCTGTCGCTAAACGTTCCTGAGTGCGATCCATCAAAGAACTTGTATTCTGTAAAGACAGTAAATTCGAACGCATACTTGCTGTTAATGAGATATCGGCCATACTTTCCTCCGTAAAAATTAAACATATAACTAACAGTTAACACGAAATCAAAGGGTTGCAATAATTTTCTGTAACTTAATCACAGATAATATAGCACCTGCAGATTTTACTGATAATACATATGCAAATATCATGCCATTGGAATTAATTTTTTGCAGAATAAATTCACAAAAATTAATAAAAATGTAACATAAAAATGTTTGAATAGAAGAATGATATATGATAAAATGCATCCATAGATTGGATTCCATACTATACGAAAGAGGTGTCGCCATGAAAAAGCTGTGTATGCTCTGCTCTGCATTAATACTATATACTATAATGGTGCCCTGCCTGCTGGGGAGCAACTCGGCATTGGCTGGGTCTGTTTTTCTTGGAGAAGATGACTCTGGCTGGGGAGTTCAGAAAAGTCCTGTGAAAAAAAATCCTTGCTCGGCGCCGACCTCGACAACACAGCAATGTACAGATAGCGGCTGTATTTTTGTGGCGGAAGACGGATGTCCGTGTGATTACAATCAATTTCCCAATATTGGTGAACCTAGTGATAATGTAGGAACGGCTGAGACATGTAAAGAT
>CACYYO010000035.1 GCA_902778645.1 uncultured Rhodospirillales bacterium
TATATATTATCATTGTAATAAATTCTGTAATTAGATAAGTAAATGCAATATTATATCCATACTGCTGTAAAGGATACAGGCAAGTCATATAACATATTAACTATAATACTTTATATAACTTAATAATAAAATAAACGCTTAATATCTGGAGTATAAAAGCACCTCTTTTTAACGAGCCGACACAGATACCTTAAAAGCGGCGCGAACGGCTTCCTGCACATCTTTCTTTGAAATACCGGCGGTATCCCGATCAGTCGCATAACCGACGCGCCGTCCTTTTTTAAGCTGCTCCAGCGCCTCTTCCTCGACGTAGACAATAGCTTTGATTTTTGACATAACAAACATCCTCCTTAGCGAGAAACGCCTTGCGGCTTATTCTTCTTCTCCACTGAATTCGTATATCCAGCCTTCTTAGCCCACTCTTTAGGAAGAATTTGATTAAAAGATGCGGAACCATCAAACATTGATTTCATATGCTTAACATTAGATACATTCCAACGCGAAATATCTTGATTAAAAGATACAGCACCTTGAAACATACCGCGCATATTCCTAACATTAGATACATCCCAACGCGAAATATCTTGATTGAAAGATACAGCACCTTGAAACATACCACGCATATTTCTAACATTCGATACATCCCAATTAGAAATATCAGAATTAATTTTACTATACTCAAACATAATACTCATATCCGTAACCTTAGAAACATTCCAAGAGCTTAAATCGCTGGAAAAAATAGAACACCCAGAAAACATACCACCCATATACTTTACATTAGAAACGTCCCATTTTGACAAATCACAATTAAAAAAATTATCACAAGCAAACATCCTATCCATACTTACTACATTGGAAACGTCCCAAGATTCAATACCGGAAAAATCCATTCGCGCTGAACCATAAAACAAACCGCCCATATCTGTAATCTTACTGGTATCAATATCTCCAAGATTAACGGACAGATCGTCACACAGCGCCTTCAATTCCTCTTTGGTTTCAGGTGTATACTTCATAACAACCCCTCCAATCAGCGGGAAACGCCCCGCGCCATATTTTTTAAAGCACGGTTAATATCCCTGTTTTTCGCGCCCCGCTTAACTAAATCGTGTACAGCTTCGGCCAGTACAACCGAAATCTCATTAAACGAAACTTTATTTTTTCTTAAATAATCTTGCTTAAGAAAAGGACTTGAGTCCTTAACTTTCTCTAAAGAATCTTGTTTTATAACAGAATCCGTATACCATCCAGCCTTCTCAACCCACTTATCAGGAAGTTTCTGATTAAAAGACACTGCTCCATCAAACATAGCATCCATATTCGTTACATTAGAAACATCCCAGTTGCCAATAGGCTGATTAAAAGATTCAGCACTAGAAAACATATAATGCATATCAGTTACTTTGGAAACGTCCCAGTTGCCAATAGGCTGATTAAAAGATCTTGCAAATAAAAACATTGCGCTCATATCCGAAACATTGGAAACATCCCACCCGGAAATATCTTGATTGAATTTCTTATTACCAAAAAACATATGCTCCATATCAGTTACATTGGAAACATCCCAATCAGAAATAGCAGGATTACAACTATCTTCAATACCAACATCCCAACCAGTTGCCCCGCAAGCAAACATAAAACCCATATTCTCAACATTAGATACATTCCAAGAATTTAAATCACTATAAAACTTAGGACAGCCATAAAACATCGAATGCATATCCGTTACATTCGACACATCCCACTTTGATAAATCGGCATTAAAATATCTGGCACAACAAAACGTTTCACGCATGCTCGTTACATGGGACACGTCCCAAGTCTCAATACCCGAAAAATCTTTACGTTCGGAATTATAAAACAACTCACTCATATCCGTAATCCTGCTGGTATCAATATCCCCCAGATTAACAGACAGATCGTCGCACAGCGCCTTCAATTCCTCTTTGGTCTTAGGTACATACTTCATAACAACCCCTCCAATCAGCGGGAAACGCCCCGCGACTTGTTTTGATGAATTTTAGAATTAGACGATGTTTTTTCTATATTTAAATTTTTAGAATGCTCACGTAGACAAGAAAGGATATAAATCCCCTCATCACGATTAAACCCGTTATCATCATAAATTAGATTAAGAACTCCAATAGAAACATCGGCAATAATACGATTAATATCCTTCGCTCTAAGATAATCATCTAAAAAATCAAAAGAACTACTAAAATAAAAAACATCATCATGAATCCCACAAGCAACTCCCATAACTCCAGAATCATCATCCCATTCATCACAAATTGACATAACCCCGTCAACAATAGCTGAAGAAACAAGAACTGGAAGCTCAGAAGCGAACATCTCAGCTTCTTTATATTTTCCACCCCTTATAAGATCCTGATGAATGCGAGAAGATGAAAAGAAATCCGATACAACCAATTCCCGTACAATATCATTATCGAAAATACGACAATCCTCCGGCAGATCAACTATATGAAAAGTAGCCATAACAAATCAACCTCCATTATTATTTTGAGATATCATAAGCTTTAACCTCACTCAAAATCCTATAAAAATTATGCAAAACTGCAAACAAAAGTGTACCCACACTTCCCAAAAACTATAAACATCTATTGACAAAATATAAAGCAGGAGATATATATCAAAATAAAGCGATATGTAATAATTTACAAATTAGATTTTTAACAAAAATTTATCTTGATTTTTACGAAAATAAGAATTATAATATAAATCAAAAGATAAGAAAAAGGAGGTTTAAAAAATGGAAAAACAATGCATTACTGTTAAAGAAGTTATGGCTCTTTGGGATCTGAAAGAATCCGCTGCCTACCGATTGATCAGGGAATGTAATGCGGAATTAAAGGCCAAGGGCTGCCTGACCGTCGCCGGCAAATGCCCAAGGCAGTTCTTTTATCAAAAAATGGGCCTCACCGAGCCCACTATTGCACAATAATTTCGCGAAGTTGATTTTTCTGGGTGGTGATTTTATCGATTATTTTTGAGGTTCGCGAATTAGGGCGCTGCAGCCTTTGGTATTCGTGTATTACTTTTTGATACTGTTGCACCTCGCTTAAGCGTGCAAATTATAAGTTCTATAAAAAAATGGGCCTCACTGAGCCTACAACGTTGCACCTCGTATGAGCGTGCAAATTATAAGTGGAAATATGGGGCGTAAAAGAAAGCACAGCGTAGTTGCACCTCGCATGAGCGTGCAAATTATAAGGTATAGCATCGATGATCGTCCCGCGACGCTTGAAGAGTTGCACCTCGCATGAGCGTGCAAATTATAAGTCTTGAAATGTCCAAAAAGGATGTCATCGATTGTGTTGCACCTCGCATGAGCGTGCAAATTATAAGGATGCAAGGTATTGATAATTGTGAAAAGCTGTCTAGTTGCACCTCGTATAAGCGTGCAAATTATAAGCACAAAATATTTTTCATTTTTCCTGCCGTCACCTTGTTGCCCCTCGTATAGTTCCCGCTTTTAGGGAAATTATAGAAAGGACCGGAGCAAAAATAGCTCCGGCCTTTTTTTGCAGAGTTTTTTGTGTTTAAATTTCCAAAACATTATAATCATCCAGACCATTTGGGATATCAAGCTCCGCGATACCAGTAGCATAATGATTGTTAGCAGGTGTACCGAATACACTAATAGGATCTTCCGTCAATTTTTGGCAAGGCTTATCGAATTTAAACAACACCGTACCGGTCGTACCACCCGACCGATTTTTAGCCACGTCTACCTCTAAAACGTCCTTATCCTTGGTATCCTTGGCATAATAATCTTCACGGAACATTAAAATAACAACATCTGCGTTTTCCTCCGTTGCACCAGAGCCTCGCAAATCCGAGAGCACAGGTTTTTTGTTTTGACGCATCTCAACTTGGCGGTTAAGCTGAGATATAGCGATTACAGGCACACGCATATTTTTTGCAATATTTTTGAGCTCCAGCGTATTTTGGCTAATCAAATCTGCTTTAGTGTCGGACTTTCTATGTGTACTATCGTTCAGAAGAAGCAAATGATCCACCACAATAAGATCTAAGGAACCGACGTGTCGCCGATATTGACGAGCAAAATCAGCAATCTGAGCGACAGTCAGCCCAGCGGTATCGTTTACATATAATTTCCAATGGCATATATCTTGTCCTGCCTCAAAAATTCGGTTTTGGTCCTGTACACAGGTAAGGCTAGGGTTATAGCAAAACTTAACCGGAATATTGGTTTCTCTTGAGACAATCCGGTCAACTATCTGCTTCTGCGTCATTTCCATTGAAAAATAAAGTACGCTGCCACCGCTTTTCGCGACGTTTGCAGAAACATTGGTGCAAAAAGTGGTCTTTCCCATACTCGTCCGTCCTGCGCAAATTATGAGATTACCACGTTCTAGCCCCCCATGGAAATAGTCACGATCGAGAACTTCATACCCTGTCGGAACAAAGGCTTCGTTAGAGCGCACCATAATTGCTTCAGTCTGGTCAAGCCAAGAATCAAACATATCATACTGTTTTTCTTTAATGGTCAGTTTATCCTTTAAATCTGTAATCTGTTCAAGTTCGCTTTTTACATAACCAAGAACCTGTTCGGCATTATTGTCACCTTTGGCCATATTGCCAATGTTCATGCAAAGTGCAGCGCTACGTCGCTTTAGATATGATTTTTTTAGATATTCAAATCGATTTTCCACAGCAGCAAGCTGTTCGGAACGAGAACGGCGATGTATCTCAAGCCCCGCAAGGTAGGAAACATGAAGAAATCCTCCAGCTTTATCATAGTTCTGCGCCTTTTTCAGCTCCTCGACAACATTGATTATGTCAATGGGTTTGCCTTGGGCGTGCAGGCTACGCATAGCCTCGAACACAAGTTGGTTTTTGTAAGCGCCGAAATATTCTCCAATTTCAGGATTGGAATAGTCTGCAATAATAGGTTCCCCTCTATAACTCTGCCCTTCCCCATCGGCTTCCATGAGAAGCGAAAGGAATCTTTCCTCAGCCCCGGTCTTATCATTCATTGCTTCATACATAATTGAGAACTCCTTTCGGTTAAAATTTTACACTCCATGAAAACTTTTCTCATTAAGAAAATGGTGGTTTTTTTGGGTTGTGTTTTTTTTCTATAAGAGTGCTACTCCATTTTTTGAGTAGCACTCTTATATATATATATCTTATATATCTTATAGAAGTTATCCACAGGCTCAAAGCCTTGTAGCACAAGGGATTTCGGATTTCGCGTGTCGGAAAATGTCGTCGGTTTGTCGGAAAATGTCGTCGGTTTGTCGGAAAATGTCGTCGAATGTCGGAAAATGTCGTCGAAATATGTCGGAAAATGTCGTCGAATGTCGGAAAATGTCGTCGAATATTTTATTATAATATTCACCGTTATTACTAAATGCCCCTAAAAAAGTTACAACTATTTGAGAACACTTTTCATTATTTGCCGAAAAAAATCACACCCTTGTCGCCAAATATCGCCGAATATTTTTTAAAAATATTCAACGTGATTTCGGTTTTATTTTTTTCTTTACCTCGGTTTTTGGCTTTTGGGCTTTAATTGCTATAATTTCAGGATTGAGTTCGAGGGTAATTATATTTTTCTCGATTTTATACCCTAATATATATTTAATAGAAACATATTTTTCTAGCAATGTTATCAATGGAGACTGTTTACCATGACTTCCATGCAAAAAAGCAGATTTATCGCGTCTATCGGTAATATCCATATAGCCACACAAATTATCAATACGTAATACATTATAAACATTAGGATCGTAATATCTCTTATAACGAAATTCAATCTGATCGATAAGATAAAAGTTAAGTTTTGCTAAAAAAGCAGTAATCGACATGGGCAGCGCCAGTAATTCATACGGTATTGTTGTAATCTGTTTTGTCTCAAATGCGTAGCGGAAAAAAACAGGAGTTTCATAAACCAAGAGCTTAAACCGTTTAATACTACCGTTTGCTCTCCGCTCTGTCTTTAAACGTCCCTCGATTACACGAGTCAGATCCTCGTTAAAAGTTTTTCTGTTATATGCAAGAGCTTCCTCACGGTTATCAATCTTAACTGCCGAAGAAATAAATTCGCAAATATATTGATGTATCTTTGTAATTTGCATCGAGTTCGGCTTACCTTTCCCGCCCATTGCTTCGTATATTTGTTGAATAGATATCTCATCATATCCCTGTTCGAACAAGGCATGGACAGCGTAATAAACCAGTTTTCGGATAGGATCTAAGCGCGCTAAGTAACAATCCACAGGCTCAAGCTCGTAATTTGAAAAAAGAGAACGAACCTGAATTCTTACCAGAACTTTCTTGCCCAGCTTGCGATCTTCACGACTCGTGACATTAATGTTATAATCTCTGTTGCCATTGCTATCCATCTCTACATCCCAGCCGCACCGTGCCGGCTTATCCACCGGATAGCTCATCTTCTTTAACAAGCTGTATTCGTTGCCATTGTTTTTCGTATCCAGCAACTCAATATCTTTGACCATAACTACACCCTCCATTATATATATGTAGTTTTACTGTATGGAGAGCGGTCTAAAATAATTAAGCACTGTTAGGTAATTTACGCACTGCCGCTCAATTCCTTGTTTTGATGATAGATACTTACGCCCAAAAATAGGGGATTAAGGCTTTGTTATTAGATTTTTCCCTAAGATTTCCCGAAGGTCTTCAACGTCAAACCCAAAACGCTCTGCAAAATATTTTATCGGCACTTTACCACACATGGTCATATAGCCCTTTTCCTGCAGTTCACGGTTCAAGGATGATGAAATTCTGCTTGCTTTTGATTTTTCACAGCCCATAACTTTTTGGATTTCGGCATTGGTTAGGTGGGCATCGGACCGCCCTGCTTCTTTCCTCATTGTTTTATTCCTCCTGTTCTTAATCTTGTTTTTATCATGCGCTCAAAAACATAAAAAAAACTATAATATTTTTGCAACTTAATCGATGTTCAAATTGAACATCATGGTTTATGTTACCCATTTGTGGTTATAATACCACAAACAAATATATAGGTCAACCCTTTTCGGATATTTTTTGACTTCATATTTACAATGTGGTAAAATAAATAAAATTCGACTGGCGGTGAATTATATGGATGATAAAATTAGCGAACGTGTTAAGGAATTGCGATTGGCTATGGGAATTAGTCAAACAAAAATGGCAACCGATCTTGGCATCGGACAGGCATCCCTTTGGGCGATGGAAGCAGGGCAACGTTCGATAAAAGAACGTCATCTAAAACTGTTGACAGGAGTTTATGGTGTGAACGAATCTTGGCTTAAGACCGGAGAAGGGCCAATGTTCGTTCCTATGGATACTACCGAAAAGGCTGAACTGCCGCCCAAAAAACAGGCGCTACTCAATGCTGTTGCAGGGCTATCAGACCATCAGATCGATGTTTTGGCTGATGTCGTTTCAGTAATAGCAAATCAGGTGCTAGCCATTGACGGCAATAAAAAAAGCCCCGCCCCGAAAGGTAAGGCTTAGATTTACAAGACCGCCAACCAGGAGGAAGACGATGTTTGCTACTGATGAAACCGACGTGATTGAGCAAATAACACGTTTTTGGATTGATGACGAGCGGGAACAAGACGAGAAAATGACAGCCGATGCAAATACAATTTTGGTAAAAATAGACTATCTCCATTTTCTTAGGCGAATCTATGAGAAAAATGGACTCGAAAAAGCAACGGCTTATAGCGAAAAAAGGCCCCCAGAAAGTTTCACCGATGACGAGATCCGTACTATCGATAAAATAGCTCAATACTGGTTAGAATACGCGAAAGAGCAGGACAAAGAGACGAAGGCCCATGTCAACAAAATCAGGATGAAAATTGAAATGTGGCGTTTTACGAAAGGCCGAGAATACTATGAAAAACACGAACTCTTAGGAATGTTTGAAGAAGAGGAACTAAAAGTTTTGAGGGCAGCGCTGACGGGCTTCATCGACGCAAAAGCGCATCCGAAAGAAGATGTTGAGGTGGCGAAATCAATCTTGGAGCGTTTAGAAGAACCTTAAGGAGTGATCCCACCGTATGACAAAAATCAGTGTGGGCGAAGAATGGTCATTGACACCGATTCCAGACCGTGAGGGCGTTATTTTTGAACTGCTCGACAAAGACTTTCCCGTGTTGTTGTTCTTTTACGACGGCCCGACAGCAAAAGAACTTCAAGGACTGCAAAACGGAAAAATCAAAATGGGCTACTATTGCCGTGGTTCGGTGCTTTTTCTCATTTTCCACATAGACGGAGCCGGTGGATGGATGGACGCTCCCCTCAGTATTCGCCGATATGAACGACCGCCGGAAGACTTCGGCCTCAACGAAGAATACGCACCCGACCAAGGCTTGCCTTTCTATTTTTTCCTCATAGACCGAAACACTAAGAATGTTGAAGCCATGCGCTTCATCACAGCATCACACCGTTTTTCCGTTGGTTTCCGGACCGAACTACACAAACAATACAGCCAACCGTATAGCAATTCTCTCTACTACGCCGAAATTGACAGCGTATATCGAAATATTCCAATCAAAGAGCTCGTCAAAAGAGCCGAAAATATGTTTACCGCTGGCGAAAGATAAGAAAAGACCACAGAACCTAAAACCTGTGGTCTTTTTCTTGTCTACAAGCCTTTTTCCTCTTCCGCTTCCTCCCTCGTCGGATGCTCCGGCCGAAATGGATCACGAAGTTCTCTTTCTTCCGGCGATGGTTGGTTCTGCCGTTCCAGCGCTTCCGTCGTCAGCTCTAACAAATGCCGAAGGCGCTCATTTTCGTCTTCCAAGCGCTCATTTTCTGCATTGATTTTAGTGACCATTCTTCCCGACTGAGCGATGAATGACCACGAAAAACACTGCATTACAAATAGAAACAAAATAACGATATCCTTGACAGTCAAGCGCTTCAGCCATTGCTTTTTGATATTCTCATCTCCTAACTTTTCTACTACCTAACTAATCTACTTTTTTATTATTTGATTTTTTGGTTATTTTCTTTTCAACCTTCGCAACTGCTTTATTTAATGCGTTTGTGACCTCTACTCTTCGTTGCGGGTACATATGTCCGTAAATCGCCAAGACCATCGTTGCGTCCTTGTGGCCGAGCCTATCAGCAACAACATCAGGGCTAAAGCCTAAATTTATTAACATCGAAGCGTGACTATGCCTTAAATCATGCAGCCGAATTCGTGGAGTCATGCCTATTTCCGCCTGCTTGTGCGCAAAAAACCCCGTGATGCCGTCCGGCGACCTGTAAAAAAGCAATTGCGTTGGCGATGGTTTATATTTCTTCCCTATATATTCCGCCAATTCAGTCTTAACGACATCAGGAATCGAAACCGTCCTTCGACTTGATTTTGTTTTCGGGGTATCGATTCCGGCGAATGTGACGTTCTGAACGACGTGTAAAACGCCGTTCTCCAGATCCACATCTTTAATGCGAAGGCCAAGGCACTCTCCCCGGCGGAGGCCGCAAAAGAACAAAATGGAAAAAATCAGATGATAGTCCGGCTTTCGGACTGTCTCAATGAACCGATTAAAGTCCTCCAGTTGCCAAATGTTTTTAATTTTGGTGTCTTCCTCTTCGTCTTTTCTTTTCTTGGTCTTAATTGGGCCAGCCAATTTGACCGGATTAGATTTCAAGCCACAGAAGCGCACGGCCCAGGCGAAAAACGCCGCCAGATGCCCGTTTCTTGTCTTTATCGTATTTTTTGCAAACACTAATTTCCCGTCATCATTGGTTTTCAGTAAATACTCGTTTTGCCAGCGGCGAATCGTTGCCGGCGTAATCTCAGCCAAAACAAGATTATGCAAAGCAGTGTAATACCCCAAACATTGTTCCTTGATCATATAGGTTGACTTTTTAAGCCGCTTTTTACAATCTTCGATATATCGTTCATACGCTTGTTTGAAGGTCAACCTCTCACGCCCTTCATGCGCGGCGATGAACTCCTTCTCCCATGCTAACGCATCGGCCCTTTTAGCAAAACCTATTTTTCGTTTTTGGATTGCTTTTCCGGAAAGATCATGGAATCGAAATTTAGTATACCATTTCCCCGTTACTTTGTCTTTCCCTACAGCCATTGCAGATGCGCCTCCTTAAAAGTGGTATAAAACCGGTATATATTAAATGATTAAATTTTAATAATACCCTATTATACCAACGGAAATGAGAATTTACAACGTGTACATAATGTATACACGGCAGAAATAATGTATACAAAAGTCCATTCCCAATGAAAAAGACGGCGCAAATCGCGCCGCCAATCCCGGTTGATTACTTCTCATCGTAGTGGTTTTTACATTGAGCAATCTCTATAGAACCCTCATCAGGCATTCGATAAATCAAGCGGTTCTTTTCGTCAATCCGTCGACTGTACCAACCGGAAAGATTATTGCTCAACCGCTCCGGCTTTCCGATTCCCTGCATACATCCGTTACGTTCAATATCCTTGATAAGCTCATTGATGCGGCGAAGCGTTTTCCGATCCTCCGACTGCCAAGCAATATATTCCTCCCATGATCGCCCCGACCAAATCTTACGCTTCAATCAGCTCATGCTCCTCTCCGTGCCCGGCATCCAATTCACGAATGGACGCGAGAAGATGTCGCTGGTTCACTTCACTCCAAAAAGGATCGTCCGAACTATTTTTCACATCGGTATGCAATCGCGTTTCAAAAGGCAATCCGCCGTAGCGCACCACGGATTTCAGAAACATAGTAATCGCAGTGGACGTTGGAAGCCCCAGCTCGGAAAAAATATGCTCCGCCTGCGCTTTCAAGTCCGCGTCCACACGAACATTCAAAGCCTTTGTTGCAGTCACGATTATCCCCTCCCATCAAGTAATTTCATTCACATTGTAACGCAATATAAAGAAATTGTAAAGCGACCTGCAATTATAGTATCACAAACACCGCAAGAGCATATCAGAGCCGGCGTCGCCCTGTTTCTTCTTGACAGCTATGCGCTGCTATGCAAGAATAGGTATAGCAACTTATTTCAAGGGAGGGTATTGGATTATGAAAAAGCATCTACGACTGCTGTGTGCAACTTTATTGATTTTTTGTCTTGCCACTGGATGTGGCGGTGAATCATCTTCCAATAACCGCTCACAGACACCTCAAGTAAAACAAGACCAGAAGCAGCAGCAGACTGAATACATCGAAATAGGAATAGATAAAATTCTACAAGACGCCACAAGTAATGCTGCAAGGGCTAACAAATCATATAAAGGTAAAAATGTTAAAATTGTCGGGGGGCGGTTATCAAATATTGATTCCGATTTAAGCTATATTACGGTTGAATCATTAGGAGGCGCATTTGAATATGGTTTAATGTCTGTTCATTGTGACCTCAATAGTAAGGCAATAAAAGATAAGGTTTTAAATCTTTCCAATGGACAACCTGTAGTTTTGTACGGTTCGGTTATTGAAGTCGGTGATATTATGGGGGTTACCATAAACCTTGATAATATCGAGCCAGTTGGTGCATCAATGACACAACAAAGCCATCAAAACGCGCCGCAAACTTCCGTACAACACAATCAGCAAAGCATTGCCCCGGTTGCGCCCAAACCGCAAAGTTACAACACATCGCCTGCTCCTCAACAACAACGACGCAATATGACATCTGATTTAGCGCTCGCAAATGTTGCTGTTGGGGATTCGTTCAACACAGTTCAACAGGTTTTAGGAACTCCGTACAAAGAGGAAACAAAGAGCGACGGCAAAAAATACTATTTTTATCCTTTAGTAGAAGTACATTGTCAAAATGGGACGGTCATTACACTTATTTCTAATTCCAATGCAGCTTCGACTCCGCGGGGAGTGCATGAGGGCTCATCTTTACAGGATGTATTGTCCGCCTATGGAAATGATTATATGAAATCTCGATACGAGAATTTAGATTTGTACGAATATAACTATACTACGAAAAATGGGCTCTCGAAAATTTTACGTTTTGCAATCAATCCAAGCGGTCAGGTTGATTATATCAGTATTCGATAAAATAGCTTTGACCTATAAACCAATCTATTAAAGTCGCCCCCACCCGTAAAACGGGTGGCTCGGGACGCGGGCTATAAGCCCGCACTACTAGGCCAGCGTCTCAAGGCGCTGGCTTTCGCTTTGCTCAA
>CACYYO010000036.1 GCA_902778645.1 uncultured Rhodospirillales bacterium
ATTTTAAACTCATCCGGCAAACCAAGCGCAATAAAATTGCTTTAGTTTGCCACCTTCCCTAAAAATTCAGGGAAGGTTTTTAGAGAGAAAAAAACAAAAATTAGGAGCTAAGAAAAAACATGAAACATGCAAACATTCTCAAAAAAGAACTCGGGCTGCAGCTTGGCATTTTGCGCCTGAAACAAGGCAAAAAACTAAGCCGTGTCGCTACAGATTTAGGTTGGAAAGACCAAGTTATTGACCAAATCGAAAATGGTTATCATCATTCTTGGAAACGCTATTACGAACTCCTCAAATATTATCATGGCACAATTGGGATTATGCTTGACAAGTAATCCCTCGTATTCCTCCCCTTACGGAGATTCTTTCGGTCTCCTCCCTTTGATAGGGGAGGTTGGGAGGGGTAGACCCATTATCTTTTACCCTCCCTAACCCTCCCTCAAACAGGGAGGGAAATATCATGAGCACGGCTTTGTATCCCTTAACATTGCCCTCAGGTGCTCATCGGGGCTGGCTTGTTACAACAGCCCCTCCTACAAACAACTCGGAGCCGCACTGGAAAAACGGCTCCTTTCTTTTTGCTACCCTTTCTAACTTTCCCTTTGCAAAGGGGAAGAATGTACGGATGACTCTTTTTTACTATCTTTTCAAACAATCCTTTACGGAATCGATGATTTCTTCCTTAGTAATTCCGAAATATTTATACAATTCTTCGGCAGGGCCGGATGCTCCGAACCCATCCATACCGATAATATCGCCGTTTAAGCCGACATATTTTTCCCAACCGAATTTAGAGGCTGCCTCGATAGCAATACGAGGAGCCGAACCTAAAACTTCTTCCTGATAAGAAATCGGTTGTGCATCAAATAACTCCGTACACGGCATAGAAACAACCGCAACTTCTATCCCCTCTTCTCTTAAGGCCGTTTGCGCTTCAACAGCCAATGAGACCTCCGAACCGGTGGCAATTAAGGTTGCCTTTGCTTTTCCCTTGCAAGGGCTGATAACATAACCGCCTTTAGCTGTCAAATTTTCTTTTGCGCTTGTCCGTAACATTGGTAAGCCTTGGCGGCTCAATGCCAGAATACTCGGTGTATGCTCGTTTTCTATTGCCAAACGCCATGCCTCTGCCGTTTCTACCACATCACACGGGCGGAAAACATTGATATTCGGCATAGCACGATAAGAGGCTAGGTGCTCAATCGGTTGATGGGTCGGTCCGTCTTCACCGACACCGATGGAATCGTGCGTTAAGACATAAATCACACGTAGACCCATTAAAGCTGCTAAACGCTGAGCCGGACGCAGATAATCCGAGAATACGAAAAACGTTCCGCCATACGGCAATACACCACCATGGAGTGCCATGCCGTTCATCATGGCGCCCATCGCATGCTCTCTGATACCATACATCACGTTGTTACCGTGATAATCATCTTTAGTTACGGTTTTTAAGCCGTCAACGAAAGTCAGATTGGATGCTGCCAGGTCTGCAGAACCGCCGACGATTTGCGGAATGTTCGGCACAATTTTTTCTAAGCACATTTGCGAGGCTTTTCTTGTGGCTACTTTTGTTTTTTCAGCAATACATTTTTCTTCTAAGGCAAGAAGCTCCTTATCCCAATTTTTCGGGAGGCGATTGTTGATGATGTCTTCAAAAGACTTGCCGGCAGATTTGGCATTCTTTGCCCAGTCTTCGTAGGCTTTTTCGCTGCGTTTTCCGGCTGTTCGCCAAGCCGATAAAATATCTGAAGGAACTTCAAACGGTGCAGATGTCCAGCCCAAATTTTTGCGCATGGCGGCAATTTCTTCCGCCCCTAAGGGAGAGCCATGGCATTTTGAAGTACCGCATTTACTCGGGGCTCCGAATCCGATGGTCGTTTTACAGGCAATTAAGGTCGGCTTATCTGATTTTTGCGCTTTGAGAATCGCCTTTTCTATCTGCTCCGGATTGTGTCCGTCAATCTCGATCGTATTCCAGCCGACAGCTTGGAATCGCATAATTTGATTAGTTGAGTTGGCTTTATCAACCGTACCGTCAATCGTAATATTATTATTGTCCCACAGCACAATCAGTTTGTTTAGGCGCAAGTGTCCGGCGAGAGAAATGGCTTCTTCGGAAATTCCTTCCATCAAGCAACCATCGCCGTTAATCACATAAGTGTAGTGATTGCAAAGGTTATCGCCAAACTTGGCATTGAGCATTCTCTCCGCCAATGCCATACCGACGGCAGAAGAAATACCTTGTCCTAACGGACCGGTTGTCATATCAATACCGGCTAAATGACCGTATTCAGGGTGTCCGGCTGTTTTTGCCCCCAGTTGGCGAAAGTTCTTAATATCCTCAATCTCAATATCTTTATAACCCAATAAGTACAGCAAAGAATACATCAGCATCGAGCCGTGCCCCGCAGATAACACAAATCTGTCTCTGTCGAACCAATGGGGATGAGCCGGATTTATTTTGATGAATTTTGTAAACAAAACAGTTGCCACATCGGCCATTCCTAAAGGCATTCCCGGGTGCCCTGATTTTGCCTTTTCGATAGCCTCGGCACTTAAAAACCGAATAGCATTTGCCATTGTCCGAATCTGCTGATTGTCTGACATTACATCCCCTCCTTATTCATCAACGTAACGGTAATTTATATCAAAAGTTTTTTTATTGTATGCGGCTTCATTAGGACTTATCCATAAACCGAGATTGACATCATAATCTTTTATCATTTCCTGAGGAATAAAGACTTTTGCCTCCGGCGCCGTATAAGTTGTTTCTTGCTCCTGAGGGGCAATATGCGCCATTAAATGATAGGTCTTTTTCCCCAAATACTCCGGCGGGCCTTTAACTGTTTCCGTATAGTAGCTGAAACGAACATCAGTTTCTTCACTCGGGGTTAAT
The DNA here is from genome assembly GCA_902778645.1 of uncultured Rhodospirillales bacterium. GTDB lineage: Bacteria > Pseudomonadota > Alphaproteobacteria > RF32 > CAG-239 > Scatocola. The sequence goes on from CACYYO010000036.1 coordinate 2,900, forward strand.
CGTTTGATTGTAAATATCGGACGAATAACCGCGCGATAACGCTTCACATCATTGTCATAATAGCAATATCCCTGATGACCGCTTATGCTGATTTGAAAAGTTTCTTTATACCCGACATATTGCGTCAGATACGAATCATCTCTTAGGATTTGTACCTGAGGGCATAACTCCCCCTCTACCGGGTATTTTACAATTTTAGAATCCTGACAACCGGCTAAAATTATACTCAAAAAACAAATTAAACGTTTCATGGTTTACTCCTTTTCGAATAAGGCAACAAGTTCAGTATGCATTGAATATACAAACTGGTCAACCATCGTTACTTCTTTGAGGGTATAACCGCCCTCGATTAATTTATTGGCATCATTTACAAATGTGTGCGGATTACATGAAACAGCGATAACCACAGGGGGCTGTTTTTCTGCTTTTGCTATGCTTTCAGCCTGGGCTGAAGCTCCGGCACGCGGCGGATCAAAAACAACCGCAGCGTATGAAGCCAGTTCTTTTTCATCTAACGGGTATTTAAATAAATTACGCGCCTCGACTTGAATGTTGGGTATTTGATTGGTATTGATGGTATTTTGAAAACCTTTTAGTAGCGCTACAGAAGAATCGGCGGCATAAATTCTATTATTTTTATTTTGAGCCAATGCATAGGAAAAAGTCCCTATTCCACAAAATAAATCAGCTATTTTTCCCGTACATTGTCCAAGGTATTTTCGGACGGTCTCGATCAGGGCTTGTTCTCCTGCGGAAGAGGCCTGCAGAAAAGTTCCGGCAGCAATATAAACCCTTATTCCGCTATTGATGATAAAAGGCGGCGTTTTCTCCAAAATTGTTTCTGCCTGTGCTGTCGGTGAGGACCGCCAAGAAATACGAATAATATCCGAATATAAATTTGCTTTCTCGGCAATTATCATACGATGCGTTAAAGTTAACGCATACGGAAATTCCAGTAAAATATCTATACCGTTCTCTGCCTCGCAGATGAGAACATCGCCCTTGTTCAGTGCCTGCATTAGCACCTTTTTACCTTTTTTGAGAGGAAACGGTTCTGCACAAATTTCTGAAAGCATCTGACGAACATTCTCTATATTCGCATTAAGTTTCGGGCTTAATAAAGGGCAATTATGGCAATCGGCAATATCATGGCTCTTACTGAGATTAAACCCCATACGAAGATGTTTTTTTATGTAACTAAACGTCATTGCCGCACGACGCCTCGTTCCTTCAGGAATAAAAACAGGGACAGCAATTTTGAGATTTTCTTGCTTAATTGCTTGCATTACTTTTGCAAATTTATCCTGTTTTTGCCGACGGTAGTCATCCTCTTCCATGTTACGATATTGGCAACCGCCGCATATGGGAAACAGAGCGCATTTTGCCATTATTACTGACTTTCTTTGGCTTGATTGTCAAGCAGCGACACCTCAACCGTATTTTCGGCAGCAACAGAGGGGTGAACATTATCCTGCTCTTTTTCTTGCTGACTGATTGCTGAGGTCTTTGCTAACTCGGGTGCATATAACACACATTGATTCCTTCCGTTTGCCTTTGCTTTATACAGGGCATCATCAGACATCTTTACCAGTTCGCTTAAATCTTGAGAGTATTCCGATGTGACAACTCCTATGCTGACGGTAAAATGAATCCGCTCTCCGGAATCGGCGATAACTTCTGTGTTGGCAATAGATTCTCGCAAACGGTTAGCGACCAACATTGCGTCTTCTGCATTCGTTTTATCCAGATAAACAACAAATTCTTCACCACCATAACGCGCAACAATATCATTTTCCCGCAGAGCTTTCTCTGTTGTTGCTGCGAGCGCCATTAAAACTTTATCGCCGGTTTTGTGTCCGTAGGTATCATTGACGTTTTTAAAGTGATCCGCATCTATCATAAATATACCGAATGGTTCAGGACGTGGTGCAAATAAGCGATGTCCGATCTCTTCTTCAAAATACCGACGATTATATAATGAAGTCAACGGATCTCTGGTTGCTTGGTTCTGCCACAAATCTTCCCGTTTTTTGCGGTCTGTTATGTCCTGGAAAGCAGCATAGATAGCAATGTCGTATTCGTAATCAATGATATTGGCTGAGGTTGACAACCAAAAAGGCGTTTCATCAGCGACTGAACGCACTTGAATTTCAAAGTCTTTAATGATTTTTTCTTTTTCAAGGTGTGCATTGAGCAACCGGCGGTTGTCTGCATCAACAAAAAAATCTCTAAAGTGATAGAGCTTTATATCTTTATCCTGAATCGCAAATAGTCGCTTAAAGTTGTCATTTGCTAACAAAAAGCTATCATCACTCAGTTTAAAAATGACAATAGGAAACGGGGACGCTTGTACGATTTCTGCGAATCTTTGATTATTTTTATTCATCTTGCGCTGAATTTCATCAATTTCATCATTTTTTCCATCAAGCAATGTCAGCAACAAAGTCAGCGATAGTCCTAAGTAAGCGATGGCTGCCATGTACCAACGCTTTAGAGGATAGCTTGCACTCTCCGAAATATTCGTTATGACAACATATGTTATAAAAATCGAGACCAAACAGCCACAAACAGCACCCATTTTGTGCGCTCGAAAACAGCGAATCAAAAAGGCTGTTGCTAAATATGCAAATCCGATGGCAGGCAGTAAATTGTGCAAAATATTAATTACAATACCATCCGGATAGGCAATTGTATAAAAAAGAATAAAAATTGCGCCTAACGCACTCAAACACGCAATATACTTTTTTTCAAAAACTCTGTTCGTTGCCAAATTGGTTGCCGCGATGACACACAGCAAAAATATTGCAAATTTTATTATCAGGCTTATTGCCATTAATATGTTGACAGAAAAAGTGAGACTTAAATTATCTATCCAAGAGCCGAAGTATGACGATATATAGTCAACAATCCCCACAAGCATCAAGCAAACAGACGCATTGGCTAAGGCATTTTTTTCTTGATTATTGTAAAAAATGATTCCACAGGACAACAACAGAATTAATGTAGCAATAATCGTTTGATTTTGTACTGCGTTCTCAAAAATTTCTAAACTAATCATAATTTTAATTACCTTTTAATTTTATTTAATTATCTTACCTTTATACGCATATTATTAAAATAACTTGAATCTTTCACAGTTTATTTTATTATTGTTAATGATTTTCCTATAAGGAAGGAATAAGTAAATGAGTTATAATGCACCTAATCACTTTGGCTATCATTTTGAATTGAATATAAATAAAATTCCTGCAAAAAGGTCTGACAGAATATCTCTCGGACTTTTGCTCCCCGGGGGGATTATAGGCTTTTTATTGATTTTTTTAGGTGTATACGAATTCTTGCACGGGGCTTCTCCCCTAGCGGATGAAGCTGTTTCTCAGACTATATCTTTTTGGTTTAATCTTACTTTTTTTGATATTGTTCTGGTTGCATTAGGTGCATGGATTATATGCTCCTTAATTGTACACTATTTTACATATAAAAAAGTGTTTTTTGACGGTAAAAAAATAACAATCATTTATCGCCGTTTTTTCGGAAAGAAAAAGACCGTCAAAGAAGCCGTGAAGAAATATAAGGGCGTTCGTTTTCGTGTCGAATTTTTTCAGTATGGTTTAATTAACAAAAATAAATATATTATTGAACTTTACCATGATGAGCCTGATAAAATAGCACCGCTCTATATTTCGACCAGCGGTCATAACATTCGTAAAATATGGAAAGATTATGCCTTAGCGCTTAAATTACCTGAGATTATTCTAACCGCCCAAGGATGGGTTGTGCGAGACTTGGAAAATATCGGGAAATCTCTGGTAGAGATGGGAAAGGAAGGTCTTATTACGTCCGGTTTCAATGTCAAAGAAAAAATTCCCGCATCTATTTCTTTAGTTCAGAAAAAAGATAAGTCTGTTATTAAAAGCAAATCTTTCCGTTGGGATTATCTCAATATTTTAGCAACTGTCGGCATTTGCGTCACTCTCTTATTGCTGGCGTTGCACGCCCATTTTGTTATGCTGTACACTTCAGCGCTTCTTGCAAGTTTTTTGATTTTGTGTTTTGTCGGACTTTTAATTTTGAGAGTCGTAACAAAAGACAAAATTATCGCCAAGCAGGACAAGCTTGTCATTATTCGCAAGTTTCCGGTTTTTTCCAGTAAAAAAAAGGTGCTTAAGGAGGAAATTGAAGCAATTGATGTTGCCTTTAATCCTTCTTCCGAGCGATATTTTCTTGCTATTATCGGTAATGACAAGACTTTTGTTTTCGGCAAAAAAATGCCGGTTAATGATTTGGAATGGATTAGAAAATATTTGATACATAATATCACAAAAAAATAGTTGATAACTTTTAGGTTTGCGCTATAAACATATTTAGATTGTTTTGTTTTTTTGAAAGAAATTGTACAATGAAAAAGAAAAATATTACCGAGCAGGAACTTGATTTTACTGATGTTTTTTTCAAAGAGGTCAGTGAGGATGTGCAGAATGATAACATCAAAGCTTTTTGGAAAAAATACGGCGTTCATATTATTGCTTTTGTGACTATCTGTTTAACTATTGCCGTCAGTTTTGAAACTATTAAACATTGGCGTGACCTTAAAAATCAAGAATATTCCAATGCTTTTGCTTACGCGCAGTCTCTCTATAATCAGGGGGAGACGGAGAACAGTCTTAAGGCGTTGACTGATCTTGTCAACCACGGGAACGCAACCTATAAAGATATTGCTTCGCTTAAAATCATCAATATTTTATTAGAGCAAAATCAAACTGAAGATGCCTTGAAACGTTTGGAAGATTTTAGCCGTAATGCCCATAAAGAGAAGTTGAAAAACGCCGCTTTGATGAAGTTGGCAACCTATAAAGCCGATACTTTATCGGCTCAAGAGATGAGCGATTTGCTCTCACCTCTTTTCAAACAAGAGAATTCCGCATGGCAAATGGAAGCAAAGGAATTGGTTGCTTTGTGTGCTTTGCGCGACGGAGACAAAAAACAAGCTTTAGCTCTCTATGAAGAGATTGCCAAAGCCGCTGATCTTAATGATATTTTGCGTTCTCGAGTGCAAAATATGATTTCCGTTTTAACATCAACCGGAGATAATAAATAATGCGTTTATATAGAATCACTCTTTGCTGTCTGTTGGCGTTTTCGACTGCCGGCTGCGGCCTGTTTAAGGAAGATAAACCTGTTGCGGAAGGGCAGAGAATCGCTGTTTTGAGCAATGAAACCGTCGTAAAGCCTGATGTTCCGCTCAGCGACGTTCATATTGCTTTGCCTACACCTCATAGAAACAGTGATTGGTCACAAAGCGGCGGTTCGGCCTCGCACCTGGTCGGGCATCTGGAAACAGGAAACCAACTCAAAGGTTTCTGGTCAACAAGTTTTGGTGAAGGGTCTTCTAAGCGTGATTTCTTGATATCGACACCTGTTATTTCGCACAAGGTTGTTTTTACGATCGATGCGGAAGGGAAAGTCAGTGCTAAAAGATTAGACAGCGGAGAGACTATCTGGGAGCGCAAGGTTAAACCGATTAATCGCAGCGATAAAGATGTTGCTCTCAAAGGGGCCGGTGTTGCCGTTGCTAATGAGAAGGTTTATGTCACCACCGGTTTTGGCGGCGTATATGCTCTTGATATGAAAACAGGTAACCCCGTCTGGTATTTCGAGGCACAGAATCCAATGAGAATTTCTCCTACGGTTGATGGGAATATGCTTTTTGTGCAGACTATAGCTAACGAGCTGATTGCTTTAGATGCGACAACCGGTCAGGAGCTGTGGCACTACGAATCTGAGGTAGAAGGGACAACGATGGTGGGTGGTGCAAGCCCTGCCTATGACGCCTCTCAGGACTTATTGATTGCGGCCTTTTCTAATGGTGAATTACGTGCTTTCAAAGCAACAACCGGTTCGCCTTTGTGGGCTGATTGGCTCTATTCAAGCAAAAAATCAACACCTTTGGCGGCAATTAATACGATTAAGGCTAATCCGGTTATTGCCGGTAATGCTGTCTTTGCAGCCGGACAAAGCAACTTGCTAACCGCTATTGACATTCGCACGGGAACACGTGTTTGGCAAAGAGATTTGAGCATTTCATCTCAGCCATGGGTATCCGGAAATTATCTGTTTACCCTTGCTAATAACAGTGATTTGATTGCTATCGAAAATGCTACCGGTCGTATTTTGTGGAGTACAAAGATTCCTCTCGGCGCAGAAGATGATGACCGCACCGGAGCGTTTATTTCCGGACCGGTTTTAACAGACAATCGCTTACTTGTCACAACATCAACAGGTTATGCTTTTGCTGTTTCACCGTATGATGGTAAAATTTTAAGCTACGTTGATTTGGAAACCCCGATTGAGACAGTTCCTGTTGTTGCTGACGGAATTATGATTTTAACCACCAGTGATGCAGATTTGCACGCCTATCAATAAAATGAGGGGGTTATGACCATTAAGATTGCCATCGTCGGTAGGCCAAACGTTGGAAAGTCAACTTTGTTTAACCGTTTTATCGGTCGGAAAGCGGCTATTGTTCATGATATGCCGGGTGTTACACGTGACCGAAAAGAAGGATTTGCTAAATTTTTTGACCTCAACCTTATGGTTATCGACACCGCCGGTTATGAGTACTCAAAAACAGACAGCTTGGAGCAGAGAATGTGGCTACAGACACAGCGAGCCATTGATGAAGCTGATGTTTGTTTGTTTCTGTTTGATGCTCGTGCCGGTGTGCAACCTTATGACAAACACTTTGCGGATTTGGTCAGACAAAGCGGGAAACCGGTCATTCTTCTGGCCAATAAGTGTGAAGGTAAAGCTCAAGAAGACAGTATTCACGAGGCTTACGGCTTGGGCTTAGGTGAGCCTGTTCCCTTTTCGGCAGAGCATGGGTTGGGTTTGAGTGATGTTTATCAGCGGCTTATTCCTTTTGATAAAAAAGATGACGAAGAAGCCGATGATGATAGCGTTGATTTTACCGGTATGAGTGAAGATGAAATTAACGCAATTAAAGACGAAAAAGTTAAGGCAAAACCTTTACAAATGGCGATAGTCGGTAGACCTAACGTCGGAAAATCAACATTAATGAATGCCCTGTTGGGTGAAGAAAGAATGCTTACGGGACCGGAAGCCGGTGTAACACGTGATGCTATCACTGTCGAATGGGAATGGAAAGGGCATAAGGTTAATTTGGTTGATACAGCCGGTCTGCGGCGTCATGCTAAAGTCGAAAGCGATGTTGAGAAGTTGTCGGTTGCCAATACTAAACATGCAGCCTTCATGGCTCAGGTTGTGGTTTTGGTGTTAGATGCAGATGCCATACTCGATAAGCAAGATTTAACTATTGCCAGACAAGTGTTAGACGAAGGGCGCGCTTTGGTCATCGCCATCAACAAATGGGATATTGCCAATCGTCAGGAGGCTCTGCAAAAGCTCAATGACAAATTGCAGACCTCTCTAGCTCAGGCCGAAGGCGTGCCGACCGTAACCATTTCTGCCCTCAAAAAAGAAGGCTTGGATAAATTGATGAGTGCGGTCTTTAAGGTTTATGATCGGTGGAATATGCGTATTCCGACAGCGCCGCTTAATCAGTGGTTTGGCGATATGATTGATCGATACCCGCCGCCGCTCGGTAAAAATAAGAGAAGAATTAAATTGCGTTATATCACACAAGCAAAGACACGTCCGCCGGCATTCTATATTTTTTCGAGTAATCCGGAGGGTTTGCCGGACGCGTACCTGCGCTATCTGACTCACAGCTTGCGAGAGACATTTAATCTGGGTGGTATTCCGCTGAGAATTACAGTTCGAAAATCGAATAACCCTTATGCGGATAAAGCAAAAAGGAAATAATCTAAAAGAGCGCTAGGCGCTCTTTTTTATCGCAGAATAAAGTACGGAATGACGGAAAAGAAATAAATCTTAAATTATCTGAACCCAAAAGAACAAAGATACTACAATACCGAACTACCGCGTTGCCTGATTGTTTTTTGTAAATATCGGTGTTTTTTTTCTTTCTTCGAATGCCTCTTCCAATAATACTTTTTCTCTAATCATTCTTTCAGATATGATTTTTATGCGTTTGACTTTTTTTTCAGAATCGCAATTTTGAAGTAAAGTTTTTATCATTTCAGCTACATCATTCGGCTCAACCAATGATGGCGGATTATGCCGAGAAATTTGTTCTGCTCTCGCTATTTCTGTTACAGGACAGTGCAAATTTGGGTTTGATCCGTTTATATTAGGAATGCATCCCACCAAATACTTAGAATCTATTTTCCCCTTTGCTAATTTTCCGCAAGCCTGCAGAAATGCAAATTCTTTTAAGGGTATATCAAAAACCAGCTTGGCGTCTGCATATTTTGCATTATCGAATATTTCAAATGTATCTTGTTTGAGAGATTGCCAAAAAGAATCCTCATCATAAACCGAGGCCATAGCTGTTACGCGATTATAATTTCCACCTCGCTGGGAGGGACGACAACCTGCAGCTACACGATTAAAAATAAGCCCGTCTGCTTTTATGCTCTCAATACATCCTGTATTAGAGATGCAGCGATGAATAAGCCTTACCCAGCCTTTTTTTAGCGAAGGAATATCTTCCAGCTTATCAAAATCCATACCTGTTTTATCCTCTTTACTTCCTTTATTTTGTTATAGCATAAAAGAGGATAAAATTCAACTTTTACAATAAAAAAGCTCTGAAATATTCAGAACTTAAAACTAAAAACGTAAATCTTGAAAAGAAAAGTTCTATTAAAGAAAAAATCCGGGGAATTGTTGTTTATACTAAGAAACGCATCTTGCTTAATTATCTAAATTCTCAAACTCCGCTTAAAAGACGATAAAGCCCCGTGCTACGCTGTAACTTTTCGACGACATGTACAACCAGATACATTAGGAGAAAAGTCACAAGTATGACGGGGCTTTTG
>CACYYO010000037.1 GCA_902778645.1 uncultured Rhodospirillales bacterium
TGAAACAAGAATTCATTGACAGCGGAAATGTCAAATTTATCTTCACCAACTTCCCGTTAGACCGGAAAGCAATGAAAGCAGCAATGCTAACCGAATGTGTTCCGGCCAGCCGATACGGAGAATTCATTTCAACTCTGTTCAAGAAACAGCGTGAATGGATGCTCTCACGCAACACGGAGGAAGTTCTGTTACGCTACGCCATGCTCAATGGTCTGACAGAGACTCAAGCCAGAGACTGCATCAATAACGACAATCTTGCCAAGGACATTATTGAGGTTCGCCAGCAAGGATTGGACAGGCTCAAAATCAAAGGAACACCGGCATTCTTAGTCGTCAAAGGTAACGAACGGGAAATCTTGTATGGTGCTCCTGATTACAGAACATTCAAAGCATACTTACAGTCAAAGATTGCCTATTAAAAAGGTTTAATATGAATAAAACACCGCTAGACATACAGCAAATGGATAAAAAAATCCAGGAGTTTCGTTCAAAAGCGCAAAAAAACGATTCTCAAAACGGAAAATTTGTATATGCCTATCAAATAGGAACACGAATTGCTGCAGAATTAGTGTCCGGTGTTTTGGTGGGAGCCGGTCTCGGATATTTACTTGATAAAATATTCCACACAGCCCCTACACTTTTAATTGTTTTTTTAATTCTTGGTGGTATTTCTGGTTTTCTAAACGTATACCGCTTTGTCAAAAAAGAAGACAGGAAGGAAAAATCTAATGTCTAACCCTATGGAACAATTTTCGGTTAAACCTCTTATTCCGCTGGAAATCGGCGGCTATAATGTTTCGTTCACCAATTCATCATTATTTATGGTACTGTCCGTGATTTGCGTCACAACACTATTCGGTTTATGTTTAAGACGACGTAGTATTGTTCCGACCAAAGCACAATGTATCCCTGAAGGTATATACGCATTTATCTCGAATTTAATCAAAGAAAATGTTGGAACGGAGGGCCTAAAATACTTCAGCTTGATATTTACGATATTTTTATTTGTCGCCTTTGGTAATTTACTGGGATTACTTCCGTATGCCTTTACATACACATCACATTTAGCCGCAGTTGGAGGTTTATCTCTGATTGCGTTGGCATTTAACATTTGCATCGGTATAAAAAAGAAAAAGCTCGGCTGGCTGAGAACTTTTTTCCCGAAAGGGATTCCTTTCGCTTTAGCACCCTTAATCATACCGATTGAAACAATTTCATTCTTGTCTAAGCCGTTCAGCTTAACAGTTCGTTTGGTTGCCAATATGACGGTAGGACACATTATGTTAAAGATTATCGGAGGATTTGTCGTTCCGTTAGGTATTATCGGTGGCATAATCCCCTTATCATTTGATGGCTGCATCATTGTTTTTGAGATTTTCATTGCCTTGCTGCAGGCATTTATATATACGGTACTAAGCTGTATATACCTGAGTGACGCTTTACATAGTCACTAAAATATAATTATAAAAACTGTAACAACTATAAAAGGAGAAAGAATATGGAACCTATGGCTTATATCGGCGCTGGTATGTGCGCTTTAGCAATGATGACCTCTGCTTGGGGTGTGTCGCAAGTTTGGACAACCATCATCAGCACTGTCGGACGTAACCCGCAAGTCAAAAAAGATGTTGATATCTATGGCTGGGCAGGTTTCGCCGCTGTAGAAGCTATTGCTTTGTACGCTTTAGTTATCGCTTTGGTTATGCTCACAGGCAAATAATCTTATCTCTTGTTTGGCGGGGGCTTTTTTTAAGCTCCTGCCGAAGAGATATACTATAAGGAGTTTTTTTATGCCGCAATTAGACCCGTCAAGTTATGCCTCGCAAATTTTCTGGCTGCTGATTTGTTTTTTTACCATGATGTTTATCATGGCAAATTTTATTGTTCCAAAGATTGCAGAAATCCGCCAACAACGGGAAAACAAAATAGACGGCTACTTACATAAGGCTGAAGAACTTAAGCTGAAAACAGAAAAAGCCGTTCAACGCTACGAAGAGGCATTGCATACGGCAACTCAGACGGCATCAGAGGCTCTTCAAAACACCAAAGAAGAACTCAATCAAATGATTGGGCAAAAGCAAGCTGAACTAGATAAAAAACTACAAAAACAAATTAAAAACGGCGAAGCGGAAATATTAAAAGAAAAAGAAAACGCCCTGAAGGAAATCAAATCCGTCTCTGCCGATATAACCGCTGAATTACTGCGCAAATTAAATATCAGTGACATCAAAATCTCTGATATCAAACAAACAATTGAGCAAGAGGCAAAATAGACATGACAATGGAACAAAATCTTGGAAAAGAAATCATTGATGCAACTCAGAATGCCGTCATTGATGCCGCCGAAAACATGGCTGAAATGATGGAAGAAACTGCCGTTGCTGCAACTCAACATGAGCACGAAATTTTCTACCTTAGCGCTGAATTTTGGGTCGCTATGGCTTTCGTTTTAACCATTTTGCTCCTGAGCCGTCCCATTTATAAAGCAGTCAAATCTCTAATGATTAAAAACATTGACAATATTCGTAACCGCATTGACGAAGCGGCCCAATTACAAACCGATGCCGAAAAATTATTAGCCTCTTACGAACGTAAATTCCGCAATGTCAAAAAAGAAGCCGATGCTATTCTTAAAAAATCGCAGAATGAAATTGAATATATCCGCAAAGCCTCTATCAGCCGCATGGAACAGGAAATGGCGCAAAAAGAAAAAGATGTCGCTGATAAATTAAATGAAGCTAAGAACTCAGCAATCAAAGAAATTTCAGAAGCTGCCGGAAACTTAAGCATTACAGCAGCACGTAAGCTGATAATTCAAAAACTCGGCGATAAAGATATTGATAAAATGATTGACGCCTCTATTGAAAAATTAGACAAGGCTATTTAACAACCAAAATTCTCAAACGATGGAAACTGGTTTTCCGTCGTTTTTTATTTTAAATCATATCAAAATTTTTTATTCTGTTCCCACTGCCATGACGTGGCAATAATATCCTCGATTCTGGTATATTTCGGTTGCCACCCTAAAATTTGTCTTGCCATATCATTTGCGGCGAACAATTTTGCCGGATCTCCGGCACGACGCTCCCCATATTCAAGCGGACATTTCTTCCCTGTCACTTTCTCTGCGGCCATTATGATTTCTTTGACTGATGTACCGATACCGGTACCCAAATTAATACAACCGCTGAAATCATCTAATTTCTCTAGAGCCAAACGATGAGCCTCAGCCAAATCCTCCACATGAATATAATCTCGGATACACGTTCCATCCGGCGTATCATAATCTGTCCCGAATATCTTAATACAGGAGCGTTCACCTTTAATTGCCTTGAGAACCAAAGGAATCAAATGTGTTTCAGGATCATGGCTCTCCCCGATTTCCCCATCTTTTGAGCACCCTGCAGCATTAAAATAACGCAACGCAATATGTTTCAAACCATAAGCTCGCTCATAATCATTAAATATCTGTTCAATAAAAAATTTGGTCCTACCATATGCATTAATCGGCGCCTGCGGATGCTTTTCATCAAGCGGCATATATTGAGGATTACCATAAGTAGCACACGTACTGGAAAAAACTATCTTTTTCACCTCATGCTTGAGCATAACCTCAAGCAAATTAAGTGTTCCAATCACATTATTTTCAAAATATTTTTGAGGATTCTCAACGCTTTCCCCTACATACGTAAATGCAGCAAAATGCACAACCGCATCGATCTGATACTTATCAAAAACTTTATTCAAAGAATTTTTATCAAGCAAATCCGCCAGCTCAAAATCAGATGTCAAAACAGCTTCACGATGTCCGTAACTCAGATTATCAGCAACGATACAACCATACCCTTGTGTCATTAAATGTTTAACCGTATGAGATCCGATATAACCGGCTCCGCCCATGACCAAAATATTTTTCATACCCCCTCCTCTGAACGATAAAATTATTTTTTTTCATATGTTCCTAAAATTCTAATTGAATTTTCTTCACTGAAAAAACGCAACTCCTCAAAAGCATTAATAAACGCTTTTGTTTCCGGATGACACTCAGCCTCAACATAAAACTGCGCCGAAACAAAACGCCCGTCAAGCAGATAACTTTCTATCTTATTAATATTGATTCCATTCGTCGCAAAACCACCCAAGGCCTTATATAAGGCAGCAGGAATACTCTTCACTCTAAAAATAAAAGAAGTAACAAATTTCTTTTTTGTTAAGACTGGAACTTTATGTTCTCGAGACAACACCAAAAAACGCGTTGTATTATTGCTGGCATTTTCGATATTAGACGCCAAAATATCTAAATCATAAATTTCTGCCGCCAATTTTGAGGCTATGGCTGCTTTACTTTTATCATTCCAACGCCGTACATCATCACAAGATTTCGCCGTATCGATTCTGGCTTCTGCCTCTATATGATGCACTTTCAAAAATTGAGAGCACTGAGCTAAGGCTTGCGGATGAGACGACGCCAAACGAATATCTTCCAAATGAGCTCCTTTGATACCAAGTAATTGATGCTCCACACGCAAAAAATACTCATCAACAATATACAAATTCATCTGCGGCAACAAAAAATGAACATCGGAAACACGACCGGCATTGGAATTTTCAACCGGAATCACGGCATAATCTGCGACCTGATCTTGCACTTTTGCCATCGCAATTTCAAAGGTTTCACAAGCAACATAACTTGCATCCTTAAAAATTTCCCGTGCGGCTATATGCGAATAAGCCCCCGCAACGCCCTGATAACTAATCTTTAGCATCTACCCTCATTCAATATGGTATTGAAATTATTTTTCGTATATACTATAACTGCAAAAAAATAAAGCTAAAAAGAAAGATAAACAATGAAAGTAGATATTTTTGACTTTGAATTGGATAAAAATCTGATAGCCAACCAGCCTTCTGATCCGAGGGACAGCTGTAAATTATTGGATTTGAGCATCCCGAATGAGATTCATGACCGTATTTTCTACGAATTGCCAGACCTGCTAGAAGAAGGAGACGTTTTAGTTTTCAACGATACGAAAGTCATTCCGGCAAAATTATACGCTCAACGAGGCCTGGCGGAAGTCGAAGTCACGCTGTATCACCCTGTAGACGGTATTGAGTGGTGGGCTTTTGTAAAAAATTCAAAACGCCTGCATATTGGCGATACGATTACTTTTTATACCGACGAAATTTCACCGGAAAAATCAGATTTCAGTGCCCAGATCCTTGAAAAAAAAGCCGACGACGGAATTAGGCTGGCATTTAATTGCCTTCCGCAAAATTTAGGAAAACAGCTCGAAAAATACGGCTCTATGCCTCTTCCTCCATACATCAAAAGAGATAAACCTTCTTTGGATGGAAAAACTTCCCTTTGGAGTCGTTATTCCGACAAAGAAAATTATCAAACCATTTATGCCCGCTACGAAGGTGCCGTCGCCGCTCCGACTGCCGGTCTGCATTTTACGGACAGAGTCTTTTCCGCACTCGAGAAAAAAGGCATCAAAAAAGTCTTTTTAACGCTGCACGTCGGCGCCGGAACCTTCTTACCGGTAAAAGTTGAAGACACAAAAGACCACAAAATGCATGCAGAATATGGCATTATTCACCAAGAAGCATGCGATGTAATCAATGAAGCCAAAAAACACGGCAAAAAAATCGTTGCCGTCGGAACAACTTCTCTCCGATTGCTGGAAACCGCTGCAGATGAAAACGGAACACTTCATCCGTTCACCGGAGAAACAAGTATTTTTATCACCCCCGGCTACAAATTCAAAATCATTGACAATATCATCACCAATTTTCATTTGCCGAAATCAACCCTTTTTATGCTGATTTGCGCCATTGCCGGCATTGATAGGATGAAAAAAGCATATGCACATGCCATGCAAAACAAATATCATTTTTATTCGTATGGTGACAGCTGTTTCATCAAATGCGTAAACAAAATTTAAACTGTTGCCTTGTATACTGAGACCAAACCAGTTTCGGGGGATAGCACGTGCGCCGATTTTTCAAAAATTTCAATCTGATAGTTCCGCAAATACAAAACTCTCTTTTGCCGGCACTTATTTTTGCCTGCGCTTTTTTAGGATACTTTTTTTATGGCGAAATATCTCCTTTAGCACGCCATAATCTGCACCTCATCTTTTGGTTTTCCAATGCCCTGTGTTTGGCTGTTCTTATTTACTTCAACCGCAACAAACCTTTCTTTTTTCTGCTCTGCGTTGCATTGAGTTATATGATTATAAATTGGCTGAAACACAACTACAGCCTCGATTATTTAAGCACAAGCGCATACATAAACCTATGCTTTTTTGTTCCGATTAACTTAGGCATTTTTTATTATTTACCGCCACAAAAACTAATTTCCACCAAAACTCTTTGGATAATGACCGCTGTTTTTTTACAACTTGCATTGGGAGAATACTTGGAACGCATCGGTTTTATGATTTCTTTCAACACCATTGCTGACAGTATTAATCTAAATTCTCTTAGTGTCCTATTGTTTTTAATTATCCTCGTCAGTGCCTTCATGCGCTGCTCATTCACCGGACATATAGAGGATACAACCTTATTTTTCAGCATGATAAATATTTTTGCCGGTTTTTATTTTTCCTCAAGTTCGACAGCTTTATGTATTTTCTTTTCGGCTGCCGCTTTAACGGCTGTTTTAGGGACAATCAAAAACATCAATTATACCCTTGGCAACGACTTGTTAACCGGATTAGCCAGCCGTCACGCTTATATGAAAGATGCTAAAAAATTTCCGCTGAAGTACAGTTTGGCAATTGTCTGTATTGATAATTACCCCCATCTTCTCAAAATCATCGGCACGACAAAAATGCAAAAACTCATTAAAATGTTAGCAATAAGATTAGGAGAACTGGAGCCGGATAATCCGCTATACCGCTATTCAACCGACGAGTTCATTATTGTTTTCAAAAATGATAATCTCAAACAGAGTTTTGAAAAATTAGATGCCATACGCCGGGAAATTGCAGCTTCGGAATTTATGTTTTCACCCAAGCAAAAAGGGCTTAAAATAACCATTTCCGGTTGTGTTTCCGAAAAAAAGAGAAGCGACGCCAACGCCACCGAAGTTATGGTCCGTGCGCACCGAACACTGCAAAAGACCTATCAATTCACACAAAATCTTATTTCGAAAGCCTAACCGCACGCCACATAACACTAGCGCCTACAATCAAAAAAGGTAAAGACAACATTTGCCCCATTGTGACACCGCCGAAGAAAAAGCCTAATTGAGCATCCGGCTCTCTGAACGGCTCCATACTCATCCGAAACAAAGCGTACAAAAAAGCAAACGCCCCCGAGACCAGACCCGTTCTTTCTCTAACCCACTTGAACTGCCACAAGGTATTAAGAATCACAAACATCAAAACGCCCTCCGTCAGAGATTCGTATATCTGCGAAGGATGACGCGGCAAATACCCCCCGTTAGGAAATCTGACAGCCCAGGCAACGTCCGTCACTCGTCCCCATAACTCGTCATTTGCAAAATTAGCCAACCGTCCCAAAAAGATTCCGATTGGTACATACAAAACAACCAAATCCGTTACTTTCAGAAAAGGTATTTTGATTTTATACGAGAAATACCAAATAGCCAAAATAACCCCGACAATACCGCCATGAAAAGACATTCCCCCTTTCCAGATTGCAAAAATTTGTAAAGGATTCTCCCAAAACAGTGAATTCCCGTAGAACAGAACATATCCCAGGCGTCCGCCCAAAATAATTCCCATCGTAACATCAAAAACCAAATCATCGAGATTCTCTTTCGTCAGCGAAATATGGTTCAGGCGTACCTGTCTTTTCACCAGCAACCACGCACTGATAATACCGACCAAATAGGCCATAGAATACCACCGCACCGCCAACGGCCCGATAGAAAAAATAATCGGTGAGATCTCCGGATACGCTAAACCTGTCATCAATACCTCTCTATTGTCGTTTCTTTTATTTTCCTAACAATATCTTAACACAAAAAACATATCCACACCTAAAATAAAAAAGCCGCCGAGTCCGTTTTGTAAGTACTTGAAATATAACAATAATAAAAATAATCCACAGAAAACAGACTCGGCATAGTGGAAAACTTTATTATTTAAATTGAGTTGTGCGACTCGCTGATTGTATTCTGTTTCCAGAACTTAATATTGCCATCTTTAGAAAGATAAAAGAAATGGAGCCGGCAAAGAATTACATATCCGAATATTATAACCCGATTGATACCGTCGAAAGCATTTTCAGCAATCAGGATTTTGAACTTGACCGCCGCAATCTGAATGAAGTCGCTATCGAAATTCAAGGTAAATGGAACAATATGCTCCTGTTCTTCGCGTGGGAAGAAAATATGCGCTGCCTGCATATGTCTTGTTTAATGAATATAGAAAGCAAGATTGAGGATCGCAGCAAAATATTTGAGCTGTTGGCTCTTGTCAATGAAGACCTTTGGGTTGGTCACTTTTCCTACTGGACAGAGCAAAATATGCCGGTTTTCAAACATTCAATGATTGTTACCGACACTGAAAGCGAATTTGAGGGCAAAATTTCTCAGTTAATAGACATTGCCGTTAAAGAATGCGAACGCATGTACCCTATTTTCAATGTCGTTCTGACAAAAGGAATGAACCCCAGACAAGCTCTCTACCCGTTAGAATTTGAAACCATCGGCAGAGCTTAGTTTTATTTTCTTAGCTTTTCAGCTTTTTTCTATGGTCTCTCCGGTACCATTTCTACCATCATTCCGGTTTCCATGCTGGAATCTCCCTTTTCCTCCCGTCATACCCCGACTTAATCGGGATATCCAATATTAAAGGAATCCTTATAATCCGGTGTTGTTCTCATAGCCTGTTTAGCAATAAAGCGATAACAAAAAAAATTTCCACCCTCAAAAACAAATTAGACAAAACATATTTGACAAAAACATAAGATTGTATTAATATTATTTTCAATAATTAAGCATACAATACAGAAAAACTGAGGAGACAAATTATGAACATTTTTGAAGAAGCTGCCGCCAACCGCCAACATTTAATCATCACTCAAGAGAATCTGCGGGAATTTAAGCAATGGTTGAATAATTCAAAAGACTTATCGGGATCTGATAATTTCAGCATTGCCAAAGATGTCCCCTTTGCTGATATTGTTCCTGATAATCACAATGATAAAAAAAAGATAAGCGTCTCTTCTTATATCATCCTAAATGCTCTTTCAGCAAATCGCATAAAAGAATGCTGTGATTTAGCTTCCACTGCTCCGCAAATTCCGGCAACTGTCTATTATCTGGCAGGCAGAGATAGCGGTAATACGAATTTTTATGACAAGCTAGGAGAAGCTCTTGAAGCTCGCCCGATGTCTGATAATCTGGCAATTGTTGCCCATAATACTTACGATTTGGGAGAATGGCCTCTTGCCGGACAACAAGAAGATATTCGGACACTTCCTCCGCAAAAAAGAAGAGATTTAGACGACATTTTAGATGTTTATACCCGCTATGCATTGAGAAATCAAAACGTAACCGGCCCCGGAGCTTATAATAAAATTCGTTTTGCGGAGAGAATTTTCGCTCGGGGCGACTTATTGAACTACAATAATCTCACCACCGAACAACGCAAGCTAGCCGTAAATCAATACATCAACGCCTTACCGAACAGACCACGATATGTTGGTGAAGATGATAGGCGTATTGTTGAAACACTAGCACTCCTGGATGAAAAATATCTGACAGTCGATCTTCTTAAAGATGTTCTGATGAAGACAGAAAAAGAATGGAATGTCGAACGTAAAACCCTCGGTGCCTATGCACATACTGAATTTGAGTTAAGTGAGCAAGATAAAAGAAACCACATTGGGGCAACTTATCGTCCGAAATCTTCCGGTGAATATGCCCTCAAAGACACCTCAAAAGCCAAAACACAAGCCGAAAAGAATATTAATATTCTCCCCGATGATTATAAGAGAATCCGTGACTTTTTAATTAAAGAATCACAAAAAAGAAATAAAAATTCTGCCAATGCTGGTTTTCAAAGCGTTTGTTGTGAACTGTACGGCGTGAAATCCTTTAATGAAATACCTGAAGGCTCTATTATTGGCTTATTAGCAGATGTTAACATCAAAACCGCACAGCACGACATCGCAAACGGCAATGCCAAAAATCTCTCGGTACAGGCCATGCAACTTGTTTTAGATACAGATAAAGATGGCTATTATACCCGCCAAGTCACACAGCAAGATATTGATACCATCAACCGTTACAGCAATTCAGACAAAGTACAGCCTAATTGGAAAACTAAAGGAATTATGGACCGTGACAAAATTCTAAAACCAGAAAAATATGAAGTAGGCGATTTTACCAGCAGTTATGTCAGCGAACATAACAAAGGTCTGACCGGCAAAGAAAAACAAGCCATCTTAGCTCGCTCAGAAGTTGCATTTAAGGCTGATACCATAGGTTTCAGATTAGAGATGGAAGGACAATCTTGGGACAAAACAACAGAAATGTCCCGCGACTTTGCAATCCTTGCCTCTGACGCCGTTCAGCAAAAGAAAGACTTTACCCCTGAGCAAAAGACCGAACTCAAAAAACTGACCGGACAAGATTATTCCGCACAAGATATTTTGAATATTCTTGATAGGCGTTATAAAGACGAAAAGCAATTAGCAGGGCAACGTGTTGAAACTTATAAAAAAGTCGAGGCAGTAAGAGAAATTGCCTATAGAGAAAATAAGAGCAAAACAACAGTTAATGAAAAAATCGAAAAATTACAAACAGCCTATCAGGAAATCAAAAAGTGCAGTAAAAACCAGAACTTTGAAGCAAAAGACGAAGAACCTTATAAACCTGAAAATGTTGAACAGCTTATTTCCGCTCACCTAGCAAGATGTATTTCCTCCGGCATGATGTATGAAGCAAACGGACTTTCAGAGATTGAGAAACCGAGTTTTATGGGATCTATGTTTGCTCCGCGTAAAGAAGAGCAACGCCAAAAGTTAAATTATACAATTAGCATCTTCAATCAAGCATTAACTGATTTGACCAGAAACTCCGATTTGGATGAATTAAAAAAATATGACGGCAAAATGCTTTCGCCCGAAACAAAAACGCAATCGCAACGTCAAACCGATAATGCCAAAAAAAATAACGAAACGATCAAAGGTCTAACACAAGAATTTTTCTATAATAACGGGCATGATGATGTACAAGCTCAGCTTGCCGAGCAAATTTTTGCAGCTTCTCCACAACCGTTAGAAAAATTAGAACTGAAAAATTATATCAATGAGCCTTTCGGTCAAGACCAAATTAAAAAATTAGATAAAATGGCTGAAGGAGAAAAAATCTTCAGCGACGCTAAAGCGGCTATGACTCAAAATCTGAAAAACAAAAAACAAGCTTTAGAAGAGCCTTTAGCCAAAGAAGCAAACAAACAAGCACAGCAAAAAAACGAAAAAACGCAAGCTCGCACCCGTGCCGCCCGAGAAAAACTCCGTGCTAAAGGCGGTAATAATACCCTGCTTGAACAAATTGATACCGGTATCAAAGCCAAAGAACAAAAACGAGCTTCAGAACCAAAAACTTACGATAAATTAGCCATAAAAGAAGCTCTCAAGAAAAAACAAGCTCAAAACAACATGCTTGTATTCTGCCGATTCAACAGAACCTCTAAGTTTATCAGCAGACTTCCAAAGAGCCTCTTCCATACTAACTTCTTTAGCCATAGTTTCGACCTGATTTCTTAGAATTAATTAAATACATATATAAATTTATTTTTAAAAAATGTATTATTTAAAATTTTTTAGTAATACTT
>CACYYO010000038.1 GCA_902778645.1 uncultured Rhodospirillales bacterium
GCATATCAACACAAGGGACAAGATACAAATGTGTAGAGTGTAATCCTCAAGGTTGGGAAAGTGACGGGAATGGTGGTTGCAAACCTTTAGTCTGTGATAACAACGATTTCCCGTACCACGATACTGACCCGGACTGGCGTCCGACCGTTTGTAAAGGAGAGCCTTTAGTATGCTATGCCGGAGATGATACATATTACGGCTGTGAGGAATGTAACCACGGATATATCCAAGATCACGGATTGTGCGACATTATCACTTGCGGTCAGGACTTTAATTTAGACGCCTGCCCGGAACATGGCATCTGTACCCCTTGTCAATCCGGTTCAGCACCCGAAAAATATAAACTCACCGACTGTGAAGAGGGTTACTCATTAAATAAGAAAGGTGACGCCCCGAGTACGTGTGAAATTTCTTGCAATGTTGGGGACATCTACTACAGTGATGATACTTGCTCTTCGACCTATGATTCCAGCAAAACAGCCATTGGCATTGTTTTTGACGATGAAAATTTACAAGTTATGGCTTTAACAACAGGTAAAGCTAGCAATAATAGAAATGGTTTAGTATGGCAAAAGTCATATACAAATGTTAATATACCAGAATTACAGGATTATAGCAACAAGACAGCCGCCCAAAAAGATATGAACGGCAAAATGAATACTGATATCATTTTAGCATATGCGAATTCTTCAGGAAAGGAATATCCGGCTGTACAATATTGCCATGATTTAACGACAGGAGGAAAAGAATGGTATTTGCCCAGTGCTGGACAATTACAAAAAATAACAAATAATAGAACAAAAATGAATCCTGCCATAACTGCAACAGGAGGAGATCGAGTGGAGGGTAGCTCTTGGTCTTCTACTGAATATAATGATGGATCAGCATATTTTTGTAATGGGTATGATGTTCCAACTAGTACCAATACCAAACCCTGTATCAATACCAATTGGAAGAGAAGTCAATATGTCGTTAGATGTGTCTTCCAATACTAAGAAAAGGTAAAAAAAGAGGGGATTTTCCCCTCTTTTTTTGTTCCTTATTATTCCTCCCCTGTTCGAGGGGAGGTTAGGAGGGGTACTGCCGTGTCGGACTTGATTCGGCATCCACAATAAAGCAGTCATATTCCTATAGATAAAGTGTAACCATTATGCAACTTTCTATCACTGATTCTTAAATTAATTAAAAATTTCTTAAAATTTTTGTTGCGAAAATAAAAAGATTGGATTACATTCCTCTCAAACAAATCGTTTTTTTATCATCATTTTTAACATTGTAAATATGGAGACAAATCTATGAAACAGTTAGCCGGAGCAATCAGAATTGGTTGGGTTATTGAATACAAAAACAAACCTTGGACAATTACAAAAGCACAACACATCAAACCCGGAAAAGGCGGCGCTTTTATGCAGGTAGAAATGAAAGCCGTTGAAGAGGGAACCAAAACCAACGAACGCTTCAGAACAGAAGACACTGTCGAAAAATTAATGGTTGAAGAGAAGGACTGTCAGTTCTTATTTGAAGATTCGACCGGTTTAACGTTTATGGATTCGGAGACATTTGATCAATTTAATATGCCGGCCGATATTTTGGGTGACAGTCGCCCGTTCATGACCGACGGAATGACAGTCGTTATCAGCTTTATTGATGGTAAACCTATCTCTGTCGAATTACCTTTACAGGTGATTTGTACCGTTGTAGAAACAGAGCCTGTTATCAAAGGACAAACCGTTTCTTCCTCATACAAACCGGCTGTTTTGGACAATGGTGTTCGCACCACGGTTCCTCCGTTTATCGGCGTTGGCGATAAAATTGTTGTCGGCACGGCTGAGGCTAATTACGTTGAGAGAGCAAAATAATGGTTGCCTATCTTTCACCGCAAATGTCTTTGCTGATGAATGCCGTCAAAAAGGCATCAAACAGCATGGATAGAGATTTTAACGAGATTGAGCAGTTGCAGTCTTCCGTAAAAGGCTATAAGCAGTTTGTGCTCAATACGTATGATAAAGTTAAGCGGATTCTGCAAGCAGAACTGGGTAAAATTCATGCGGACTATCCGATTGTTTCAGAAACCGCCAAATTACCGGCGAAAAAAGATTGCTGGCTGGTCAATCCGTTGGATGGGTTGGTAAATTTTGCTCATGGACAACCCCATTTTGCCGTATCCGTTGCCCTTTACGAAGGCGGAAAGATAATGCAAGCCGTTGTTTATAATCCGGCACTGGATAATCTGTTTTTTGCAGAAAAGGGCAAGGGCGCTTTCAAAGAAGGCTATCGCAACCATGAGCGCTTACGTGTTTCTGCGCGTAAAGACCTGTCTGAGGCACTGATAGGAACTTTGGTCAGCTATGACAAAAATGTTTCTGAATACGACAATGTGCAGAAGAAAATTATTTCTGCCTGTGACAATGTCCGCGTTTCCGGTTCATGCGCACTGGATTTGGCTTATGTTGCCGCCGGTAAGCTGGACGCACATGTCAGCCTCAAAAATTCTCCGGCAGACTTTGCCGCAGGGCTTTTGCTGGTGAAAGAAGCCGGTGGTTATATCTATGATATGAACCAGAAGGATATTCGTTCGGAAGACCTTGATGCTGTTCTTCATAGCGGCAATATCATTGTTACCAATGCCGAACTCGGGAAAAAGGTATGTGAATTATTAAAATAATTTTTATCAGGGGGAAAAATGGCTAAAAAGAGTATAATGATTTCGGTTATGAGTGCCTTGATAGCAGGGCAGGTTATGGCCGCAGATGATGTTTATGTTGATTTATCGGTATTAGATACAATGCCAAAGGATAGCATCGGTTTCGTCGGCTCTGAGCCCCTTTTCCCTGTGGTAAAAAAGCAACCCGTGGTTAAGAAGAAACGGGTAGTCCGTAAGGCTATACAAAAACAAGCCCCCGTGCCTGCCGTTAAACCGCAAAGAGAAGCTGTTATCCCTGAATCTCCGCTTATCTCAAAAGAGGAAGAATCAAAACCTGTTGCTGTTATAGAGGCTCCCGTTTTGGACAATGCTCAGCCTGAAATAATGCCGGAACAACCTGAATATAAAGCAGAAGAAATCATAGCCGGTCCACAACCTATTGTTCCTGAACCGGCAGAAGATTTATCTCAAATAGGGGAGATGGCAAACCAGGTAGAAGACAAACAATCGTCTCCCGAGATATTGCCGGAGATGAGTGCACCGACTCCAAATCCGGAGGCTGCGCTTAACCAACCGGAAGACAATGTTATGTCTGCCTCAATTTCTCAGAAAACAGAAGAGCAAGCAGCATTTATGCCCAGAGAGGTTTATTCGTTGCGTTTTGAAACAGATTCCTCTGAATTGACTGCTGATCAGCTCGTTTATCTCGACAATGTACGAGCCCAACTGGATCCGTCTCAGAACAAGAAAATTTCTATAAAAGCCTATAACTATGATAATGGTGAAGACTCGTTCCGTAAAAAGCGCGTCAGTTTAGTGCGGGCAACAGAAGTTCGGTCATATTTTCTAAACCACGGATTTAAGAATTTTAGCATCAAAATAATCAATACAACTGCCGATAGTGAAGATAAAAACACGGTTGAAATTGAGGAATTGAATTAAAAATTAAAAAAAATTTAAATTAATGCTTGCGTTATTCAGAAGTCTAATGTATAAGAGCACTAAATTTATGTCATTTAATAAGTTTGGAGAAAAACAATGAAAAAAGATATTCATCCTGATTATCACGAGATTACATATGTGATGACAGATGGTACTGAATTTAAGACCAAATCAACATGGGGTAAAGCTGGCGATAAAATGACCCTTGAAATTGATCCGAAGTCTCATCCGGCCTGGACGGGTATTCATCGTATGGTTGATACCGGTGGTCAAGTTTCTAAATTCAATAGCAAGTTCGCTGCATTTGGTCTCAAAAAAGATACCAGCAAATAGACAGATTTAGGATTTTTTAACCTGCTTGGAGATATACTTCAGGCAGGTTTTTTTTTGAGTCGTACATAAAATGGTTAAAATAGTAAGATATGAAGTTTATTCCGATAAAGGCGACGGTTGGAAATTGGTAGAGCAATTTTCAAGCGATGAGCGCCAAAATGCTTATTTTTGTGCGAAAGAAACGGAAGACAGCGGTCGCTCCGTTAAAATCATCAGAGAAATATACGAGACGGAAGATGGCTCTTTTCAAGAAACGGTGGAATATGTCGGAGGGCTGAAAAATAAAACAAAGGCAAAAGTAAAATCAGTCGAGGACGCTATTTTTGAAGACTTGAAAGGGGAATATAATGTTGAGGCAACGCCATTTAAGATGTTGGCGGCCAATCAGGTCTCAAAAGCCGTTTTCAAACTGGTTTTAATCGTTTTATTCAGCTTGTTGCTCGCCAATATTTTAACCAGCCTTGCTGTTCCGCTTGTTGAATTTATGGTCCCTGATGAAAAACGTAAAAGTGTGCTGTTTTTCGGCTTTTTTATCGTATTTGTTTCTTTAGCGGCACCACTGCTTTTTTATAAAGTACCATGGAATGTCTTTTACAGTCTTCGCAAAGGAGAAAAGGAACTTATAAACGAGCGCAAAATCTTTCGCCGTGCGACCAGCTTGATGCACAATTATAATCTTAATGATGATGGGCAAGAAGTTCTGGTTCCGGCATTTCCTGAGGCCCCCTTAGAATATAAAGAGTACATTATTGACTACTTGTCGCAGATTTTAAATAACCTTGATTCAAATATTCGCCTGACAGACAGTTTTAATCGCTTAGGGGTTGAATTAGTTGTTTACGGCGGATGCTTAGAGCTTTCAAGATACGGACATTTAGTGTGGGCTGAGGCAAATTCTCTTTTGTATGAGTCTTTCAAAATTTTGGAAGGGGATCATGTCGATTTATCGGCATTTTATGACGCAAAGCGGACGTATGGAGATAATAAGGTTGCTGTTTTTTTAACCGGTGTAGGGTCATACTTGATGGCACAAATTATTAATGATATCCCGATGGATGCCAGTGTCTTAAAAATAACAATGCAAAAATGGATTGCCTCTAATACCAAACCGGAAACAAATACCGAAATTGCAAGCTCTGATGAGAACGAAGACAAAGAGTTAAATATTACGTTCGAAACCCTGGCAAACATATCGCTGAATATCCAGATATATGATGACGAAAAAGAAATCGGAGAAGAAGAGCACAACAGCGTTTTAGCCGATATAAGAAGATTATTCTCCCGTCTGATAAACAAATACCATGGAGACACCGTAATCGAGGAAAATGGGATCACCTCTGTTCATTTTACAAATTTGGGTAAAGCTGTTCATTTTGTTGAAGAAACCCACAAAGAAATCGAGGACTACAGAGAAACTCAGACGGAATATAACTTAATCATGGATGAAAAAATAGCCTTACTTGAAATGCCGTCTGATAAAGAAGTTAACCTGAGTGCCTATGTAACGGATATTTTTGAACACGCTTATAATGGCGATATTCTGGTTAACGATATCATAAAAGATGAATTAACAAATGCTCCCTACGATTTTGAATTTTTAGGTGATAAAAAATTACGCAAAAGCGGGGGCAGTGCCTCTTTATATAAGATGCTGAACGTCCAAGAATAACGTTGAAAATCTCAAAAAAAACACTTGTATATTCCTATAATAAAAACTATGCTTAAAGCAATAAAAGTAATAAATAATCATTAAAGAAAGGAATATACATGACAGCTCCATTGATGCCGAAAGCCACGGCAGTGTGGCTCGTTGAAAATACGACTTTAACATTTAAGCAAATTGCTGATTTTTGCGAACTTCATGAACTGGAAGTTCAAGCAATCGCTGATGGCGATGTTTCTTTTAATATTATGGGCTTAAGCCCGATTGACAACAATCAGTTGACAGCGGAAGAAATTAAACGTTGTGAAAAAGATAAAACGGCTCACTTGGTTGCCAATGTACAAGAGCGCAATGTCAAACTAAAGAACACCAAAGCTAAAAAAATGTTGTCACCGACCCAAAGAAGTGAGAAGCCGAGTGCCGTCCTCTGGATTCTGAAAAATTGTCCGGAAGTTATTGATGCGCAAATTTGTAAATTAATAGGAACAACTAAACCGACAATCGAAGCAATTCGTAAAGGGACACACCGAGATATGGCAAATATTCGCCCGAAGAATCCGGTAACAATCGGTCTATGCTCGGAAAAAGACTTGGATAAAGCAATAACATTATGCAGAACACGTGCTGAAAATGCGGCTAAACCGAAAAAGAAAAAAACAGCCAAGAAAGCCTCGGCTAAGAAGACGGTAGCTAAAAAAGCAACCGCCAAAACAGCGGCCAAGAAAGCGCCGGCCAAGAAGACTGCAGCTAAAAAGGCCTCTGTCAAGAAGACTGTGGCTAAAAAAGCAACCGCCAAAACGGCGGCAAAGAAAGCTCCGGCTAAAAAGACTGCAGCTAAAAAAGCCCCTGCCAAGAAAACTGCCGCAAAAAAGGCAACAGCCAAAACAGCGACCAAGAAAGCCCCTGCTAAAAAGACTGTAGCAAAAAAAGCGCCTGCCAAGAAGACTGCTACTAAAAAAGCAGCCGCCAAGACAGCGGCAAAGAAAGCCCCTGCAAAAAAATCAAAAGCAAAAAAATAAAAAATATTTGCACAACAAAAAGCCGAGCAAAATGCTCGGCTTTCGTTGTCTAATGACTAACTCGTGGATTAGAACAATCTCAAAACAGACTGAGCAGCCTGAGAAGCCAAACTCAAAGAGTTAATAGCCAATTGCTGACGTGTCTGTAATGCTAACATATTAGCTGACTCTTCGTTCATATCGGCTAAGGTCTGATGAGAAACCACGAAGTTTGGTAATCGCAGCGTTAGCAGCATCAATGGCAGCGCCAATTGCAGTAGCTGCGCCGTCACCTGTCCACCCTGATGCTGTAGCCATACCTAAGCCACCTTCTCCGGTTGTCTTGGCATTAACACCGGTAATGGTTAATTTGTTATCGCGACCCTCGTTAAAGGTAACTTCCAAAGAACCACCTTGCAGTAAGTTAATACCCTTATAGCCGGAGTCTTCAGCTAAGTTATCAATTTCGCCTAAGATTTTGTTATATTGTGCCATATATTTTGTACGAGAAGCATCGTCTGCTGTATCTAAAGCAGATGTCGCAACAGCCTTTGCTTGCTCAACAAAAGAAGTAATGGCTTCAATACCTTCATCAGCAGCTTTAATGGTAGAAATTGCCTGACCCATACTATCCAACAAGTTACTTAAGTCGCTTGCGCGGTTGTTTAATGATTGAGCGGTATAATAAGCACTCGGATTATCGATAGCCGAGTTAACTTTTTTACCTGATGCCAAACGCTCCTGAGTCTGGCTCATTAAATTAGCGGTACCTTGTAAAGATAATAAGTTAGAACGCATACTTGCGGTTAAAGATATATTAGACATGGTTTTTCTCCTAAATTCTATAGATTAACAAATGTACCCTCTACTTCAGTACATTTTCTAATATATCACAAAAACAACAACCAAACAAGCCAAAATAACCAATTTTAGCTCAAAACGAACATTATTAAAAGAAATATTGTTTAATTACAACTGGTTAAAGAGATTGCCGAAAACTTCATCTTCCTTTTTGACCAACGCCGCAGCATTTTTTATGGCATCATAAAAGTTACCTTTTAAAATCGACTCGCTGATTGGATCAATTAAAGGCTTGAGACTCGGAGCGGCTTGCTGCAAATCACGAACATACTCTATATAAAATTTATCGAGTTTTGACGAGTCTTTAGCTAAATACATTTGCTGAACAATAAAATAAACACGTTTGCTCGGTGTATTAGCATCATCTTCGCGAAGAATAAACTTCTCACGTAAAATAGGGACATTGCCCTCAATATAAAAACGAGTTCTCTCATCGTCATTGGTAATTAAAGCATCACCAATAATAATACTTTCACGTGGTTTCAATTCTATTTTTAAAGGCATTTTACGTCTCCTAATTCATAATGATACTTTATTTATATATATAACTTTTATTTTTTTTTGCAAATCATAATTTTCTCTTGTATATATATTAAAGAATATCCGACTGAAAGATAGAGATATGCTTTATAAACCAGATAATTTTAGTACAAAAGATAAGAATACCTGCCTCAAAGCATTGACGTATATTTTGCATTTGAGCCCGCACAATAAACTAAAAAAAGAATGTATGCTTCTGCAATTACGCAGAATTGGTATTAATGAAGATAAATTTGATGATTCCAAATCCGCATGCTCAAAAGAAACACTGATAAACAATCTCAAAAATTTAGATAATATACGTGCACAAAGGTTTATTATCAGAGAAATGATTATATTGGCTGTTTCAGACAAAGAAGTGACGGATCGGGAAATTTTAGATATATACGAAATTGCAGAAACAATTGGTATTAGCGGTGAGAAGGTGGGCGACTTCTTTATTTGGGCAGCAAAGGGAATAGAGTGGATGATGGAAGGCATCCAGTTGGTTGAAGAAGATTTATAGGTATGAATTATACAGAACCGCCGATTATGACCGTTAAAGGCGTCAAACTGGCATTTGGTCTTAATCAGTTATTTTCAAATGTTGAATTTTCCATCAATCGAGGTGATAAGATTTCACTTGTCGGGCGTAATGGCAGTGGAAAATCAACCCTTCTTAAGGTGATTTCCGGAATTCAAGAGCCGGACGATGGCGAAATGTTTATTCAACCCGGGATTCGTATTTCGTACATGCCGCAAGAACCTGACTTTAACAATTACCAAACACTACGTGATGTTGTCTTGTCAGGCCTAGCAAAAAGTGAAGATAATCAAGAATATAAAGCAGATATTCTGATTAAAGAGTTGGCGATTCGCGAACAACAATCCCCTCTGGCATCATCTGGAGGAGAACGCAAAAAAGCCGCCCTTGCGAAAGCCTTGATTGGGGAACCGGATATTTTGCTTTTAGATGAGCCGACGAACCATCTTGATATGCCGACAATAGAAAAACTTGAAAAGGTTATTAAAGAATTTCGGGGTGCAGTTATTGTCATCAGTCATGATCGTATGTTTTTAAGCAACATCTCTCAGTCAATGTTTTGGCTGGATCGGGGAATCCTAAGACAAAATCGCAAAGGTTTTAAATTTTTTGAAGACTGGCAAGAGCAGGTTATTAATCAAGAAATTATTGAGCAAAAATATCTCAATAAAAAATTGGAAGAAGAAACCGAATGGCTGCACAAGGGGGTTACAGCACGCCGCCGCAGAAATATGGGGAGACTGCGTCGGTTACAGCAATTAAGGCAGGAGCGTAAAGAACAACTCAAACGCATCGGCTCGATTAATCTTGAGGTGCAGGAAGCTGAGCTACGTTCCAAAATGGTAATTGAGGCAAAACATATCAATAAACAATATGGAGACAGAGAAATCGTTAAAGATTTCTCGATTCGCGTTATTAAGGGCAACAAAATAGGTATCGTCGGACCAAACGGTGCCGGAAAAACCACACTTATTAAATTGTTGACCAAGCGGCTGGCTCCTGACAGCGGATTCGTTCGTATCGGAAAAAATCTGGAAGAGGCTTATTTTGATCAAAATAGGGATACGCTTGACCCTAAAAAGACACTATGGCAAACCTTGTGTGATAAAGGCGATCACATTTTTGTGCATGGGCACTATCGTCATGTTGTCGCCTATCTTAAAGATTTTTTATTTAAGCCGGATCAGGCCAAAATGCCTGTGGCCGCCCTCTCCGGTGGGGAGAAAAACCGTTTAATGTTAGCTGTAGCCTTAGCTAAACAATCCAATTTTTTGGTTTTGGATGAACCGACCAACGATTTAGACATGGATACACTGGATTTACTGCAAGAAGTTTTATCTGACTACGAGGGGACGATTATTATTGTCAGCCACGATCGGGATTTTTTAGATAGGGTGGTGACCTCGATTATTTATATGCCGGGAGATGGAACGGCTGTTGAGCATGCCGGTAGTTACAGTGATTTACTGACCAAAATCCAAACTAAAGAGTCTTTTAAGACACCTCAAAAAAAGAAAGAGAACAGCATTAAAGAACCTTTGCCGCCAACACCCCAAAAGAGTGCGAAGCTTAGTTATAATCAACAACGTTTGCTGCAGGTTTTACCTGCTGAAATTGAAAATCTTGAACAGGAACTGGAAACGATCAAAAGTGCGCTTGCAAATACATCTCTTTATACAGATAATCCCGAAGAATTTAACCGGTTAACCGAGCGTTATGAAGAAATAACTAAAAACATAGAAGACAAAGAAAACCAGTGGCTTGAGATACAAGTGCAAAAGGAGCAAATGGAACAGGAAATCTAGCGCCCAAAATATTTCCGGGCTTTGTTTATAATGAAATGACGAAGCAATTTATAGCGGTGAGCCAATCGTGAAAGCCTGTTTTTCTGCACGTTCTGACGTAAAAAAGAAACATATTTTTTTTCTAGTTGTCGGATAGCTCTTAAACGCCGCAAGGTGGGCAATGGCTCATTATAATAGACATTGGCAAAACGTCTTTCTCGGCTGTTTTTAGAAGATGTTTTTTGAACTCCATGCCAAGAGTGCTGAAGCATAAATGCTTTCCCTGCGCGATATAAATGTTTATTGAAAGAAAACAGAACGCCGCAGCTATAAGCAGAAAAGTGACAGGGTTTTGTAAATAAAGTCAATTTTTTATCTGTCAAAGTGATACCGTTACGAGCTAAAAAACGTTTAAAAGCCAATCTCGTTTGAGTAAGTTCTCGTTTATCTGCAAAATCAAAACCATTATTAGCCCATACATATCCCCCAGACGTTTGAATGCCCTGCTTCGTTTTTTCAGAAGAAGCATAAATTTTCATAAAAGAAGGTTTTTGAGGTTTTTGGGCTCGATCGTAAGCGAGTAGAAACCGAAAATTATTTTCACTTAAACGTCGGGCGATTCTCATCTTTTGCGGATAAGAATCTGAATTAGCAGCACGCACAGAGCGGATATCAATAATCATATTACCATCATAACCAAATGAAAAATCTTGCTCAATGATAGCAGAATGATGCTGATCAAAAATTTCTGCCTGAACTGTGCAATGAGCTTCTTCCCTCCATGTTTCCGGATGCACCCTTGCGCTTAAATACTTAGTTTTAAGTCCGTGGAATGAAAAATCAAGAGGCCACACACCACGAACGGAACTGGATAAGTTTTGAAAAAAGGAATCCAACTCACTGGCCGAACTAAACTGAGAGGACAAGTCAACAACAGGGTGTTCGAATATATATTCACTTATTTTTTTATGATCAGACATTACCTTATTTATCTGCAAAATCTTCCAAAAGATAGCGATTAGTCTTAACTAACGCTTCCTCATTTTCAGAAATTCCTGCATTGCGAATATTACGATTGATGTAGTAGCGAATATTCTTAGCCTGTTTTTGAAATTCAGCAGCCTCAAACTTTGCTTGGGGATTATCATCCTTGAACTTAAGAATTTCTGTAGCTTGCGCTTCAAGTCTATTTGCCTCTCCTATTTTTTCTTCTTGTTCACGAACAAGTGACAATATTTCTTTTATACGACGATCAACATAGAAGAAACGGGCTGGACGCCACCCTCGAACCAAAAACCACTCATGAGTGTCCTTATCGAGCAAATCTTCAAAATCAGATCGAAAAATCAATTCAGAACGAACATTAATTTTATTCGAAAGATACATCGGCTTTGTTTTCAAATAACTTTCAAATTCAGCTTGTGAAATTTCTGTATCCGTAACAACAGGAACCTCTTTCTGTAGCATCGTAATGCTGTTCTCTCCCCAAAAACGAAATATAACGGCCAAAACCACAGCCAGAACAACATACCATTTATTAATTTCGGTTCTTTTTAACTTTTTCAGAAATTTATCAAACATACTACCACCGTAAATTAGAGATAACGTAATCCGGATTAGCATCAAAATTGGCGGCTAATTCTCTTGTTTTAGCGACATCGGGAATGTATCCTTCTCCCAAAAAATTGATATGGATACCCTTAGATATTAAAACGCTGTCAACGCCAAGCATTTTCGCTCCCTTAATATCTGTTTGTAAACTGTCACCAATAACGAGGACCTTATCTTTTTTTACATCCTGAAGCCCATCAAGCATATAAGCAAAAAGCTTAGCATCCGGCTTGCCATACGTAATAATTTGTCCTCCTAAAATAGCATATTGTTCCGCAATAGCCCCACCCCCCAGAGTAATGTTTCCGCGTGTATAAGTGGAAGTATCGTTGCCGACACAAACCATAGGAATGCTCAAACTGGCAGCATGTTCCATAAAAGGAATATATTTTTCCATTGTGTCCTCATTTTGAGCAATTCCCTCCACATACACAAAATCAGCCTGGGCCATAGAAGAAACTTCTTGATAGTCTTTAAGACCGCTGAAAACGCCCTTGTAATCTTTTTCACCTAAGCGGAAATATTTATGTCCGATACGTGAAAAATCACCACTTCGAGCTTTAAGCTGATAATGCATAGCTTCACCGGCAGTGATAACAGCATCAAAAACAGCCAAAGGCACATGATTTTCAAACAAAAAACGCACGACTGTTTCCGTACGCTGAGCCGTATTAGAAAGGAGCAAAACATGCATATTTTGTTTCTTCATATTTATTAAGGCATTAATTACATCCGGTTTAATGATTTTTCCATCGGTAATAACCCCCCTAAAGCCCAAGATAACAGTATTATATTTATCAATAACTTTAGATATATTGACAATCGGTTTAATCATTTTAATCATAATACAACAGACCTGTAAAAATAAACCTAAACTAACCAAACTCTAGTATACATTAAATCTAAATTCAACAGTTATTTAGATTTAATTCGAAAAAGAATACAAAAAAACGGCCCGAAATAAAATCCAGGCCGTCTCCGATTTTCTTAATGACTACTGAGCATCAACAGATGAGGGCGATTCTGTTTTCTTTACAGATTCCGAATCCTTTGCAGGATTCTCCTCAGCCGAAACAGCCGTTTCGGATGCTTTTTTATCAAACATTGCATGTTCAACTTTCTGTCCGACTTTGATGTTGTATTTTCCAATATCACTTCCGTTAATTTCAACAACAGCACGAGCCGCGGCAGGTGGAACAATCAACTGCTCAGACATAGGCTGGGCATTCTCTTTAACCCAATAAATGACACCATCAGGATTAATGAAAAGCATATCTAAGGGAATCTTGGTATTCTTCATCCACATAGCAATCAGCTTAGACTGATGTCTGGACAAATCGAATATCATACCATGCTTTGCCGGAAGAGAATCTCGATTCATCAAACCATGCTCCAATTCTTCATCGGTTTGAGCTGTTTCCACGGTATAAACGACATTTCCATCATCAGTTTTGATTGTCAGTTGAGATGTTTTTGCCTCTTCTGATTTGCCGCAACTGCACAACAGAAGGACGACAGCAAATAATTTCAAAACTCTAATCATGTATAAAATCCTTATTATTGTTAGGGTTAATTTTTTTAGGCTTCCATTGAGAAACCCAAACGGGACCATTCTGCGAAACTAAAAACTTTTTCTTGAAAGGTTCCTGCGGTAAACTTTCATACATTCTGTCATAAGATACAGATTTGTCAATTAAAGAATCAGTAAATTGCATAATCGGTGTACCACTGCGATAACATTCATTATATGCCGGGATTCTCATGACCAACTGTTTGAACTGTGCAGATGACAAATGACTGTACTCCAACCAAATTTGTTCAAGAAAAGAAGAGATACGCTGCCCCAAAATGACAGGCGGCATATAAGGACGACCCTGTGCAAAAATTTTTTTCAGAGTCGGCTCAAAAAAACCATGCTCATCACAAAGAAAGACGCAAGGCATCAGCATTCCTTGCGAGTACATTTGAGCATACCTGCCCTGAGCCAAAAACAGCAAATTATGCAATTTTTCGGTTTCTAAATAAATGTTCTCTTTTTCGGCTCGTTGGAAAAACCAATAAGCAACGTCAAGGGAAGACGATGTCGCCGGTGCACTCATAAACACTCCTTCATCCTTAAACAGACACACTATAAAACAAAAGAAAAAGAAAAACAATGTATTTTCTTGTCAATTGTGTATTTTAATACTTGTTTTATCAATCTTCTTAAGTTATCAATATAGGTGTTGAAAATTATTTTTTTAAGGGTGATGAAATGTCCGGTATAATTAAAAAAGTATCAGCTTTGGCTTTAATGACTGTTTTTCTGAATGGCTGTAAGCATTACGCAGCATTTCCTGAAATAGAAGAAAACGAGGGTGTGCTTATTTCTGATCAACAAAATGTAAAATATGACGATTCTACGCCGATTATTGGCGCTCAAGAAGTTAATGCTGAGCATAAAGTTAGCCAAAAGACAGAAACACCCAAATCGGACAAGATAAAGCTAAAAGAACCGGAACCGCAAAAACCGGTGCATAAAATAGCACCCGAAAAAGAAAAAACAGAAATAAAAACAGAGGAGACCGAGGCTGCACAAACGATTTCTCCTGCAGATGAAGAGTCAAAAACAGCAAAAGACTTAAGTAAGCCGGATCCGCAAGTGGAAGATATTCCGAGTAATGATACAATTTATGTCGTTCCGGACAAAACAACCCCGAATATTATCACCGATATGGACCTGACAGAGATGGATGCGGAAAGCAATAAAGGCAAATCCAAAACCGCTGAAGTAAAAAAACAACCAAAGTCTTCTGTCTCAACCAAGCAAGAAACCCCCAAAACGTCAGCACCCGATAAAGCGCAAGAACCGAGTGTTTATTATCTTGCCGAGACAGTTTACTTTAACAATGGCGGATCTGTTGTAGATAGCAAATATTTTAGTTCTTTGCGTAAAATTGTAAAAGAGGCAAAATCGCACAAGGGTAAAATTATCGTTCAAGGATTCGCTTCCAGTCGCACACGCAACACAGACATGATGACCCACAAAATGGCCAACTTAAAAGTTTCTATTGCTCGTGCGGAAAATGTAGCTAACCAACTGGCTCGGTATGGTATGCCTCGCTCAAAAATAATTACCGAAGGTTTGTCAGACAGTCGTCCGGCTTATCAGGAAGTGATGCCTGAAGGCGAGCGTTTGAACCGCCGCGCTGAAATTTACATCAGCTACTAAAAAACGGAGTGCAGGGTGGCAATTGCAGAAAATGATAAATCTCTGAGCGGCTGCCTGTGGAAAGCGGTTCCCTACAATGAACGACAAGCTGAAGTTATTGCTCAGAGGTGGAATCTCCCTTTTGTCGTAGCGTCGATTCTGTCCGCAAGAGATGTTCTCCCGGAAGATGTCACAAATTTTTTAGAACCGAAATTGCAAACTCTGATGCCCAATCCGTCAGTCATGAAGGATGTTGATAAAGCTTCCTCAAAAATTGCTGATATCATAGAGCAGGGTAAAAAAGTAGGTATCATTGGTGACTATGATGTCGATGGAGCAACATCATCGTCAGTGTTGCGCTTGTTTCTGGAAAGTGTCGGCATTACCCCTGAGGTGCATATTCCGGACCGAGACGAGGGGTATGGACCGAGTAAACAAGCCTTTGATAATTTCAAAAAACAAGGGATTGATTTCGTCATCACAACCGACTGTGGAACGACGGCTTTTGAGCCTTTTGAATACGCTGCAGAGCAGGGGTTTACGGTTATTGTTCTCGATCACCATGAGGCAGAAGTCAAGTTGCCGAAAGTTTTTGCGCTTGTCAATCCCAAAAGACTTGATGACGATAACGATTATCCCTATTTAAAATATATGTCGGCGGTAGGAGTCGTCTTTATGACGATTGTTGCCGTTAATCGTGAACTGAGATCACGTGGTTTTTATAAAACGCATGCTGAGCCGCAACTGTTGCAGTGGTTGGATTTAGTTGCACTGGGAACAATTTGCGATGTCGTGCCCTTAAAAGGTCTTAATCGTGCTTTTGTGCGCCAAGGCTTAAAAATAATGGCACAACGTCAAAATATAGGCTTAAAAGCGCTGATTGATAAAGCAGGAGTAAATGAAGCCCCGAGTGCATACCATTTAGGGTATGTTTTAGGACCGCGTATAAATGCCGGCGGGCGCGTCGGGGATTCCTCGTATGGCAACAAGCTGTTGTGCTGTCATAATTCGCAGGAGGCAGAACAATTAGCCGCCAAACTCGATGAATTCAATGCCCAACGCAAAGACATTGAGAATTATGTTTTGCAAGAAGCTATTGAAACCTTGGATAAAGAAATTTCTGACTATCCGATTGCTTTTATTGCCGGTCATAATTGGCACCAAGGGGTGATTGGTATCGTTGCCGGTAAATTAAAGGAGCGGTATAATTTACCTTCTTTTGTAATGTCAATTGAAGAGGACGAAGTCAAAGGGTCAGCCCGTTCGATTCCCCAAGTTGATTTAGGAGCATTGGTTATTGCCGCCAAAGAAAAAGGGATTATCACTAAAGGAGGTGGGCATACGATGGCAGCCGGTTATTCTTTGAACGAAGATAAGATAGAGGAATTTCGCCGGTTTGTCGGTGAGTATGTTAAAGAGCGCTTAGGGGACGAGGCAATTGTTCCTGTTTTGGAATATGACGGCGTGTTGGATTTGCTGGGGGCAACACCGGAATTGGCTGAAAAGCTGGAAATGTTGGAACCTTTCGGCGCCGGGAATGCTGAGCCGAAGTTCGTGATTAAAAATGTCTGCTTCAAAAAAACGGGAATTGTCGGCAGCGGTCACATACGGAGCTTTTTGAGTTCAAAAAACGGTGGCAGCATCAAAGCGATGGCCTTTCGCGCTGCAGATAATGAAATCGGTCAGGCGATGTTGAATAATCATGGAGAAATTTTTGATGTTTTAGGAACATTACGCCGCGATACCTGGTTGGGACGCAACGATGTGCAATTTATCATTGATGATGTGAAAAGGGTAACACAATGAAAAAGAATACAAAGAAAAAATCACCACAGAAACTAAAACAAGTTGAGCAAAACTACATAAAAAAAGAGAAAGATGTTTTTATGAAACTTGGCTCCAAGCTGAAGGCGTATTTCTTTACCGGTATTTTGGTAACCGCACCGGTCGCAATGACATTTTATCTGGCTTATAAACTGATAGTTTGGGTTGATGTTTTGGTCAACAAAATGCTCCCGCCCAAATTCTTACCGGACACCTATTTGCCGTTTACGATTCCCGGCTTAGGGTTTATCGTTTTAATCGGCTTGCTGATTGTGATTGGTATGTTTGCCACCGGATTCTTAGGAAAGTTTTTTCTTAAACTGGGGGAATGGATTGTTTACAAATTGCCGTTTATATCGAGTGTTTATTCTCTGTTCAAGCAGGTATTCAGCACATTTCTTTCGAATAAGAATAATGCCTTTAATAAGGTGGTTATGCTGGAATATCCGCGCAAAGGTATATGGATTTTAGGGCTGGTCAGCACGGAGACCGGCGGTGAAATACAGGAGAAACTACCTGAACCGATGTTAAATGTCTTTATTCCGACCACGCCGAACCCGACCTCGGGATTTTTAATCTTTGTTCCAAAAAAGGATGTGATTGAAGTGGATATCAGTGTTGAAGATGCCATCAAATTTGTGATATCCGGTGGCATCGTCAATCCGGAAGACGAACAAAAAAAGGAGTGATAAATACTATACAGCTCAAAAGGAACCTCCGCCATATTGCTATGACGGAGGTTTTTGTTTGTAGATGTATTAATTTATAACCGCTAAGGGCAAGCCTAAACTCATCCCTCACGATTCAGACATAATAATATGGGAAACTTACTGGGCGCTATGAGTAAATGAATCCCCCAATTTTTCTACGAACGCTTCTTGTTTGGCACCGGTTGCATAGTCAATAATTGCGCCGGCAGCAGCTAAAATAGCCAGTCCGGCTGCTAATCCTGCAAAAATTGACCATTTCATTTTACCGATAATCGCTTGGTAAGCAATACCGACCAAACCGAAACCACCGATAATAAAGGTAATGGTCTTAACTTTTTGGAAGACATTAGCCGCCTTGTTTGCTGCTGTATCCATTACAGTACCCTGAGCAAAGGAGTCAGCGGCGATTAAAGTGAGGACGAACACCCAAGAGGCAATGGTCCAAAAATTATTTTTAAGAAATTTCATATTAGTTCTCCTAAATAGACATATAAAAACGTTACATTTAAACGATAACATTATTTAGTTAAAAATGCACTAACTTTTTTGTGAAATTTTTGTTACAAGGAATTTACAAGGAGGAGGTGTTACC
This sequence comes from uncultured Rhodospirillales bacterium, assembly GCA_902778645.1. Lineage (GTDB taxonomy): Bacteria > Pseudomonadota > Alphaproteobacteria > RF32 > CAG-239 > Scatocola. Next base: position 18,216 of record CACYYO010000038.1, read on the forward strand.
GGTGGACTAATTTTTAACGACAGGCGAAGTTTTGTTATTGAGCACTGCCGCAAAAAAATAATTCAGTGAATTATTTTTTAAGGATAAGCAATGAGACTTGCACTTGCTTTTATGAGTAAGTGTAAACGATGCGAAATAAAAGCTTTAGTCGGAATTGGCTGATGCGCAACGAAGCGAACATTACAAAACGAGTGACCGCAGCGAGTTAGCATTGCTATTATAGCAATGCTTAGGAGCAAGAGCTAGCAACGCAAAAACTCCGGGTTCAAAGAACACCGGAGTTTTTTATTTGCTTTTATACATACAAGGAGGATGGTGCCGCTTGGGTGACTTGAACACCCGACCCACGCATTACGAATGCGTTGCTCTACCAACTGAGCTAAAGCGGCATACGCCGTCTCTTTTAACATAAAAAAACAAATTTGCAAGCCTAAAATGAATTAATCCTGTGCCTGATGAACAACCACTTGCTGGAATGGAATTTCGATTCCCTCTTCATTAAAGCGCTTATAAATTTCAAATCGCAAGTCACTGGGGATGGTCCAACCATTCCATACATTACTTGTATAGCAACGTAAATCAAAATCCAAACTGCTTGCCCCGAAATCCTTAAAGATAACGTAAGGAGCAGGATTCTTAAGAACAGATTTATGTTTAGCCGCAACATCAAGCAAAATTTCTTTGACTTTTTCGACATCGGAACCATAGGCAACCCCGACCGTCAAAGATTGACGAGACCAGGTATCCCCATGAGTCAGGTTTGTGACGGCATTTGAAATTAATGTTGCATTAGGAACAATCATGCTGACGCGCTTGAATGTTTCGATTTCGGTAGAACGAATGTTGATTTGTTTGATTTTTCCTTCTTCCCCGTTAAAGACAACCCAGTCACCGACCTTAAAAGGACGCTCAAACAAAATAATAATACCGGAGACAAAGTTATTGATGATGTTTTGCAAACCAAAACCGATACCAACGGAGAGAGCACTGGCGATGATTGCCAAATTAGTCAAATCAACACCCATAATCGTGATGCCGATGATGGATGCCAAGATAAAGCTGAGAAAGCCCAACCCCGATGAGAGGGAGTGCTTAACACCGTCATCAATATTCATCTTCATCAATACTTGGTTGAAGAAACGATTGCGAAGCATTTTGAAAAAGGCAAGTGAAGCAAAGAAGGCGCCGATTCCAAAAGCAATAGCCAATAGTGAAATATTGACGCCGCCGATTTTAAATCCGGTCAGAAGCTTCTTAAGGCTTTGCAATAACAAATCCGTTGAAACACCCCATAAGCTGAGAAGTAAGAAGACGCCGAGCAGAATAAAGACCGGATCCAATACCATATTAACCCAAAAATCAATAGACATTCTAACCTTCCGACGTACACGGAATGTTCTGAACCAAAATTTAAAGAACAGCATATGATGCATCAGATCAGAGACTAAACGTCGGATTAAAAAGAGTCCGCCCACCAAAAGCGTCGATAAAATCAGACGATTAAAAATGAAACTGCTGAGTCTCGGGTACCCGAACAGCGCAAGTCCGAAAACAATGATAACCGCGAAAATACTCACAAAACTGATTTTAACGGCACGGCTGAGATTGTCAGCCTGAGCATCTACTGTGTCATCATCTTCTTCGTCGTCGGTGGTTGAAACATCATCTAACAAAAGTGCCTTAATCAGCCAGACAATAAACAAAGCCTTAATGCCGCTGGCAATAATGCTCAAGAAAGAGATTAGTTCAATCGAATAGTTGGCTGTCAAAGCCACATGGGAAAAAAACGAGCAGATGCAAATAGAAATGATTGCAAGATAAAGAATATTGGTCGTTTTTTTTGCTTTAGGGGTTTCCATATCAACCAAACGCCAACGCGGATGATAAGGAGTGAAAACAACGCGGGTCAGGGCTTTGGTGACGAAAATCAAGAGCAAATAGAATAAAGCACTGTTTAAGACGACCCCGAAGAATGACCCGTCAACAATCTTAGTTCCATATAACCAGGCCATAAAACCGGCAATTAACATGGCCGGAATAACACCATAAGCCATTGCGACCAAAACGGCGGCCAGAACTTTTTTACCGAAGCGAGGATGAAGATCATCATTATAACCAAAACGCCGCATAATGAACAAGCGAACATAGACAGCCAGCCATAAGAGCAAAACGAAAATAAGCGTTCCGGGAATGAATTTTTTATGCATCTCACCTCGTTGTGTCGCATTAAGACCCTGATACCAGTTAACCGGAGATTTGATGATGTCGAGGGTGAAATTAACAACTTGTGTCGTCGCATGGAAAAAATTTTGAGGGAGGATAATCGGACTTTGTTGAGTAAGAAGATTTCCAAGCAATACCTGATTACGCATATTCAAAATAAGTACATCGAGTTCGTCTATTTTAGCAAGCATAACATCAATTTCAGCAATTTGAGCTTTAAGTTGTGCGGCCTCATCATTAAACTCCTTGCGTTTGAGAGAGATTGAATCAATCTCATCATCAACCGCCTCACCCAGAGCCTCAATACGCTTGCTGACGAATTGTTGTTCTTTCTCGGCCTGCTTACGAGCATCCAAGAGCTTAGAACGATAAAAGTTCAAGTCCTTAACGCCGGAAGACAGCAAATCATGAGAATATTGACCATTTTTAAGCGATTCCTCCAATTCGGAGATTTTTTTTGATATTTCGCCATAATTAATTTCTTCTTCCGATTTAATGCTTTCGACAACGAGCGTTGTTGCATCGACATCAACCGGTTGCGCCTGAACACAAAAGGCAAAACCGTAAGCAATCATAAAAATGGCAAATTTCAGAACATTTTTCATGAACAAAATCCTCAATGTTTTTTAATAGCAAGGATAAGCTTAAGAACCGCAAAAGCATTTTTGGCAACACAAGCACGAAGGTCATCGGCAACGCACCAGAAACTAAAGCCGTTATCAACGGTTGAATCTTGCCGCAAACGGCTGACATAAACGTTATCTTCGCCCTGAATATCGGTGAGGCACACATAACCGCCGTCAGTGTTTTTATCAAAAACGACAACACCGGTTGTCTTTTTCATCAATTGACGAACATCGTCGACATCAACATCGCGTTCACACTCGACATTAACATATTGAGCAGCCCCGACAAAAGCCGGAATAATAGCGCTGTTAGCATGAACTTTGACATCTGTGCCCAATACTTTTTTACTTTCCGCATTCATAGCCCATTCGGCCTGCGTTTCTTCACCGATGAAATCACCGATTTGCGGGATAACATTAAAAGCAATTTGTTTATGAAAAACCTGTTGGTCATCAACAATCGGTGCGTTCATAAAAATACGACGAGTCTGAGAGAACAATTCGTCCATAGCTTCTTTGCCGTAAACAGATGTTGAGGTATAAGTCGAAACGACGATTCGCTTAATGTGATACTTTTCTTCCACATGCAACAACGGGGTTAACATTTGAATGACGGCTGAAGATGGAATAGCCACCAATCCTTTGCCTGCGGTCATGATCTTATCATTGTTATAACCGGCAATAATCAGGGGAACATCGTCGTCGGCAAAGTATGCGGATGAACAATCAATGACTTTGATTTTTTTTGCCAATGCCTTAGGAATATAGTGCTTTGAAACCGCCTCACCGGTTGCAAAAACAGCCACATCAACTTTGCTGAAGTCAAAATCATCCAGATTAAAAACATCTAAGTCTTCATCTTCGCTGTAAGAAACCTGAGTGCCGAGGGGGGCTTTAGGCTCCAACGCAACAATATCCTCGGCCTTAAATCCGTTCT
>CACYYO010000039.1 GCA_902778645.1 uncultured Rhodospirillales bacterium
TAACTATATCATGCAGAAGCTTTTTTGAATTCTCTGTTATTGGCTTGGGCTAAAGACCTGAGCTTATTTTCAAGATTTGTATTTTTATAAGGGATATCCACAGTTTTTGCTTTATTTTTAAGAAAATATCTTACAAAATCACTGGCGATTATACCATATTGGGAACCGAATTAGATAAATTAATTGGTACCAAATATAGGGGTTTGATTGTAGATATCAAAATTAAATCCCGAAAAATCAAATTGGAAAGGGAATGGTTGTTTTTGGGTGAGAGGCTTGTAAGACGACAAAAAGCTCGTCAATTACCTTCTTATGGCACGTAAAAATAACAATCTGATTGATTTTTGTTATCAAAAACTTATTATCTTAATTAAGAGAGGTGATAATGAAAAAGCTTATTTGGGTTTTAGTATTTTGTTTAATGTTTAGCATAAATGCGAAGGCAGATGATGTTACTTTTTTACATCCTATTTTTTACCAACAGCTATCCGGAAAAAATGGAGACTATTTTTATGTATTGAAACCAAATAGAATGTATTATGAAAATTCAAAAACCGGAGTTATAATTTCTATTAAGTGCAGTTTGCAAGAGAATCAAGAATATTATATAAAAATGCTTTGTCATGATTGTGATAATTCAGAGTGTTTATCTCATTCTTCAAAAATTCATACATTTTCTTTATCTAAAAACCAAATGGCTGACAATAACTATATTGTCAGCCATAAAGTATTTGATAAAAATGGTTCTTCGGAATATCAGGAAATGCTTACCAATGATGGTTTAATAACCATTCCTCCATATCAATAAGAATTCCAGAAACTTTTCGGAATAAGAGTAAATTGCTTTTTAGTCCATTTATCACGGTCTTCCATGTTGCGCATCATTTTCTCTTGAAATAGTTTTGCATTTCTTTCGTTTAATGCTTGTGGTAGTCCGGGTTGATTATAAAAGCTACCTTTGTTATAATAAAAATCTAGTACAATAAGTTTCAATGGAACAGGATATGTATCAAAATCTTCTCTTTTGGATTTTGCTCTTTTTAAATCTTCTTGTAAATGTTTCATCATTTTATGTATCATATATTCTTTAGATACTCTTAAAGGAGAATCATTTATAAAAGATTCTGCAAGTCTGTTGTGGTATATATATTTTCCTCTCTTATCTTTTGCAAATCTTTTATATACAAACATATTATAAGCGGCATCAACTTCATTTTTTGTAGCTAATCTATTGCCAATCATCCATGGAACACTTTTAAAAGCTTTTTCATCATCCAATAGCGCCCCAACACCAGAAGTAATATGACCAAATTTATCAAGATATATATAATTTTTCATTTTTTCGGTTTCTAATAAATTATTTGCCATAAGTTCTAATAACTCTTTGTCATTTATATCTGCTTTTAAAAATGTAGCATCACTTTTTATTCCTGATTTATCATTTTCAGCATATTGCGGGAGACCGGAGAGGTCAACTTTCGCTGTTATTCCTAGTTTCTCAACTTTTTGAGGCTTATAGGGCTCAGCCCAACAACGGCAGTTATAGTCTTCTCCGGGATTGCCGTCAACAGGCGGAATATGTTTATTAAATATTTTTCCTTCTCGTTCGGCGTGTTTACTGCGGACTTTATCATCTTGTCTTGTCCGCCAAATATAATAATCATTCGGGTTTTTAGCCATATCATCGGCTAAAATGTTGTTTATTTGCGGATTAATGGCATTTTCATTCGACACATCAATCTGTTTCATACTTCCAACGGTGCTGGCCCCGCGTGGATCCAAATAATACCAATCACTTTGTCCTTGCTTCTTATAGCTTCGTTTGAGTGGTTGAAATCCATGTAATCTTTGATACAAATCATCACGTAATTTACTCATTTTGCTGTTCCTTTATGTTAATTGTTAAAAATTACTTTTTGTTATTACCACAAAGGAGAAAACCCGTCTATGACCCACATCCGGCACCTTTTTAACTATATCATGCAGAAGCTTTTTTGAATTCTCTGTTGTTGGCTTGGGCTAAAGACCTGAGCTTATTTTCAAGATTTGTATTTTTATAAGGGATATCCTTTAGCTTTGCTTTATTTTTAAGAAAATATCTCACAAAAGCACTGGCGGTTAATACTTTTCCTTGCTTTTGATAATCAATAAATTTCTTGTGTTGTAATTTCTTAAAATATTCTCTGAATGAAATATATTTTTCATCTTTAATCGAGGCCTTTCTTCTCGCTTCTGCCTTACGGTCATAAGATATAATGGCCTCAATGCTTGTCGCACGTATTTCTTCCCATGTTTTTCTTTCTTCTGCCAGCATTTCCTTCGCCCAGGATAAAATTATAGGCTGTAACTCTTTATGATGCCGGAGCAAATAGCTTAGTTTTCGCTCATCTTCAAGCGGAATTATTTCTTGTTCATCAGTCATAACACATATCCATAAATACATAACATTTTGTAATAATATAGGGTGTGAAAGGAACTTTCGCAAGAAAAAATCCCCTTGGTTAGACCAAAGGGGATTTTTTTTGCTAGGCTGTCAGAACTTCCAGCGTTTCAAGCATAATTCTGATATGCTGCTTGGTCCCGGTGGTGACAACGCCGCAAACGTGAGCTTTTCCGAGTTCGTCGAAAAACTTGAAGTTTTCCGATGTGACCAGCTCTTCCAGTTTCTTCTTAACTAAGAAAAGAGCCATTTTATCACGGAATCGTCCGGCAAGGGCATCCTGTAGGGAAAGAATGATGCTGCCGGAAATCTCATACAAAGCGAATGAAATTTCTTGGCTTCCTTCCATGTGATTGCGCCAGCCTTCGCGGATGTCGTTTGCCCAACCGGAGCGGTAAAGCTTTAGGGCATGGATGGTCTTTTCAATGTCACCGGTTAAAATTTCTAATTTTGCCATAGTAATCTGGGTTTATTTAAAGAGGGCTTATTTACTCCCGTTCCCTCTGGTTAATAATAAGAATAATGTTTAAAAACTATGATATATTTATCATACATATATTAATGCGTCAAGTTTTTTTGACAAAAATTTTCAAAAACTTTGTTTGAGCCAATCCATGATTTGGGCAAATTTGTTGCCGCTGTTTGCTGTTTTATGAATGATTTTGTTTGGTTTTTTCTCACACTGGGCGGCATTGAAGAGCAATAACCCTACAGCGGTTGAGAATTCAGGATTGTAGATTTTTTCCGGCAGGTTGAGTACATTGCGCGGGCGACCGAGGCGTACTTGCTTGTCCAGCACTAGTGAGGCGACTTCACGAATGCCGGGCAAGAGAGAGCAACCACCGGTTAGGACGACACGATGACTGGAAATGTCTTTTAAGCCATGTTCTGTCAGTTTGTGATTGATGAGCTCAAACATTTCTTCAACGCGCGGTGCGATAATGTTAATTAAGTCTGATTTGGGGGCTTGTTTAATCAACGTATCATCTTCTTCCCCAACCGGATAGACGTTAATGACTTCCTCTTTATCTTTGCTGGTTAGAAAAGCGCATCCGTGCAGTGTTTTGAGTCTCTCGGCATGAGCAGTGGACGTTGTCAGTCCCCAAGCGATATCATTGGTAATATTATTACCGCCGACAGCAATGCTTGAGAAATAAACAGGATAGCCATTGCGGAATGTCGCAATATTTGTGCAACCGCCGCCGATATCAATGATTGTCGCGCCGAGCTCTTTTTCATCATCGACCAGACAAGATAAGCCGGAAGCGTAGGCAGAAAAGGCTTTGTCTGAAATTTCTAAATGGGCATTTTCAACAACTGAAGCCAGATTTTTATACTGAACCTCGGGAACCAGCCCCAACAAAATTTTAACCGATAAGTTTTCTCCGTAAATATTATGCGGATCTTTCGTTTCTTCTCCTAAATCCAGACGATAACCGGTTGTTAAGCAGTGAATGAGCTCATTGCCTTCGACATTTAATTTGTTTGTTCCTTTTTCAACAACTTTATTCATATCCATATCGCTAACCGGGCGGTTGCGGTTGATGGCTATGGTGGCTTCTCTGACGGAACTTTTGATTTTTTCTCCGGAGACGTTGATTATGACGTTGTTTATGCGCTCGTTTGCCATTTGTTCGGCACTTTCAACGGCGTTACAGACAGAAAGTGTTGCTTTGTTTATATCTGTGATTGTGCCGTTTTTGATTCCTTGCGAGGCATTGTGCCCATATCCGATGATATTGATTTTGTTGTCTCTGCTGACTTTAGCAATTAAACAACATATCTTGGAAGAGCCGATGTCTAATGCGGAGATGGTGGAATAACGATTAAATGAATGTGTCAACTTTTTGCCTCGCGATTATATTTTTTGTTCTTTAAGTTGGTTAAGCTGTTGGGGACTGTCCAGCTCCGACTGTTGCAGCTTAACAATCACTTTTCCCGCTAATCTTAAATCAATGACAGTTAATTTACGTTTAAGAAGACCGACAGATTTATTTAATTTAAGTAATTTTTGCCAAGCTTCTTTGATGTTTTCTTCAGGAAGCTTGACGGTTATGCCTTTTTCTATATCGTCAAGAATGATGTTCCAGCGTCGCTTGGAGATGAAGTTGGCTACTTTGATACGAGCGAAAACTTCCGGATCATCTTGAATACTTTGCATTAAATCTTTGATGTTTTCCGGCGCTCCGGCTCCGACAATTAACAGTAAAGGTGACGTCGGGATATATTCTGAATCGATAATGTTTCCTTCGGCATCAATAGGATAAAAGTTATTTTCAAACTGCCAGATGGATTTGACTTCACGTTCCTGAAGGTCAATTTGTAAAATATTCGGAAAATAGGAGCGTTTCAGGTTGGCTCTGCGAACCCACGGCAGAGATTCTATTTGTTCTTTCAAATATTCTAAGTCAAGTTGCATGATGTTGTAGCCACGGTCTACGCCGATGGCTTTAAGTAAATCCTCTTTGTCGGTATGATAGCGACCGCTGATAACAATGTCATTTATGTTAAAACCAAGGTTGCCGCTGAAGGTATAAAATTGGTTGCTGAGAGAGCCTAATTGTTTGCCAATCAGGTTTGATTTGATGGTAAAAATGGCAAAAGCGACAGAAAAAATAACGGTTAGCAGAAATAAATTGCCAATCAAACGATACCCCCAAACCTGTGGCAACCAGATTTGAGGAGAAATCAGTACCGGTGCGGCAGTTGTGGAGACAGGTGTCTCTTTTTTATTTATTTTTTTATTCCTAATCGTCTTATTTCCCATTCCAAGGTAATTGATGTTTTTTCTTTGACACAGGCAATAATTTTTTCGCCTAAAGTTTCAATATCTTCGGCGGTGGCATGACCGGTGTTAATCAAAAAGTTGTTATGAATTTCCGAGACCTTGGCGCCGCCTATCTTAAAATCAGCACAACCGGCATTCTTTATGAGCTCCCAGGCACGAAGACCTTGAGGGTTTTTGAAAGTTGAGCCCCCTGTTTTAGCATTGTAAGGTTGGTGCGACAGGCGATATTGTTTGTGGTCATCGAGCTTTTTTTGAATGTTTTCTTTACTGTCCGGATAAGTCTTGAGGGTAATGGATAAAATAATCCAATCTTCCGGAAATAAGCTGCTGCGATAAGATAAGTTGAAATCTTGTGCGCTTAGTGAAGTAACCTCACCCAGTCCGTTCATGACCTCTGCGGAGATGAGAACATCTTTTATTTCTGAGCCAAAGCAACCGGCATTGGTCCGAATCGATCCACCAATTACTCCCGGAATGGAACATAGAAATTCCAGTCCTCCTAAATTGTTGCGGAGAAGAATTTTCTTCAGATCAATGTTGTGCAGACCTGCTCCGCATTTGATGGTGTTGTTACCGATTTCAACGGTTTGAAATTTTTTATTATCAAGCTTTATGACGACGCCGAGTATTCCTCCGTCGCGTACCAATAAATTTGAGCCGCCGCCAACCAGACAGAGAGGAACATTGTCCGGTTTGTTTTGTAGAAAATATTTCAGATCTTCAACATCTGAGGGGTGGTACATGACTTCTGCCGGTCCTCCGACACCAAACCATGTATGACGTGACATGGGTTCGTGCTTTTGGTAGATGCCGCGAACTTTTGGCAACAGAGAAATCAAATCTTGGGAATGAGGGAGATGAAACATGGTTTTTTCCTTTATTTTTCGGCGAAGATGATTTCCTTTTCTATGGCGTCAGCCAGTCTTTTAGAGGCGTCAACAATACTGATTTTGGCTGCTCGCTCGGACATCATTGATAATTTCTGTTGGTCATTGATTAAATTCTCAAGAATGCTGGTTAAAGCCTCCGCTGAAAATTCTTTTTGTTTGAAAACGTGTCCGGCCTGATTGATTGCTATTGCTTCAGCATTGGTGGTTTGGTGGTCATCGGCTGCTGTGGGCAACGGAACGAGAACAGATGGCAGCTTTGCTGCGGTTATCTCCGCAATTGAAGAAGCTCCGGCACGGGAGATAATCAAACTGCCCTGTGTGTACAACTCGGCAATGTTCTCAAAAAAATGCGATACGGTGACTTCGGCATGGCAACCTTGATATGCTTTGTTGATGGTTTCAACATCTTCTTTGCGGCATTGGTGATATATTCTCATTTGTTTTTGCAATTGCTCAGGCAGATTGGTGATTGCCGGCGGAATGACTTCTCCAAAAATTCGTGCTCCTTGTGAGCCACCGATAATCAGGAGCTGAAATTTTTTGTTTTCGTTTCTGGTATTGTATTGCCGTTGTTGCAAGGAGGCAATGTTTTGCCGAATAGGCATGCCGGTTAGGATTTTTTTTGTTCCTGACGGTGCATATTTGGTTTTGCTAAAACTGGTACCGATGAAGGAAGCATATTTGCTCAAGAACCGATTGGTACGACTCATAACGGAATTTTGTTCGTGAATGACTAAATCAACACCCAAAAGAATCGCCGCCATGCAACAAGGAAAAGAGGCATAGCCGCCGAATCCAACTACACAAATCGGTTTGCGCTTGAGTAAAATAAAGGCAGCTTGCAGAACGCCAATGCCGGTCTTAAACAAACTTTTTATTTTAAAAAGTTTTGATTTACCGACTAAAGCACCGGCTAAAACAGAATAGTTCGTGATTTCGCCAAGTTTGCCGTGATAATTGTCTTTTCCGCGACTGTCGGTTACTAATGCCAGCTCATATCCGCGGTTTGACAGTTCTTCCGCCAAAGATTCTGCCGGAAAAACGTGACCGCCGGTTCCGCCGGCTGTGAGGATAATTAAAGGTTTTTGTGTCGGGTTATTGCTCATCTTTGTCCTCCGAATGGGCGTTTTTGCGGGTGATGGCTAAAAGCATGCCGATACCGATGGCAGAGGCCAAGACCGAAGAACCGCCGTAAGAAATAAAGGGTAATGTCATGCCTTTGGTCGGCATCAGGTGTAGGGATGAAGCCATATTGATAATGCCTTGTAAACCAAAGGAGGCAGCTAATCCTGCCGAAGATAAAATAATAAAATAATTCTTATCCTTGAGGGAAATCATCATGGCACGAATGACAATGGCCGCATAAACGCCAATCAAAAGGGCGCAAAGAATAAAACCGAATTCTTCAGCGGCAACGGCAAAAATAAAGTCAGTGTGCGCATCAGGAATACTCAGTTTGGCAACGCCTTCTCCCGGACCTCTGCCCAAATAGTGACCGCTTTGGAAAGCGTCCATGGCTTTTTGGACCTGGTAACTCAGTTCGTGCTCTGAGGTGATAAACTGTTGAATACGTGTGTGAAAGTGAGGAAATGTAAAGTATAAAACAAAAAATCCGCAAATGCCTAAGGCTCCGAATCCGAAAATCCAGAGCATAGGCAGGCCATTAAGAAAAAGCTGAAACAGCCAAATGGCACTGACAACAAATGTCATTCCGATATCCGGCTGGCTCAAAAGCAAGCCTGCCGTGAAGATAAATAATCCTGTTGAGAGAATAGTGCCGGGAACCTCAGAATACTGTCTTTGCGCATCAAATAACCAGGCTGCGACAATGGCAAAAGTCGGTTTGATAAATTCGGATGGTTGCAAAGAAAAGCCTAAAATGCGAATCCAACGGTGCGCTCCTTTAATTTCTTGTCCCCAAAACAGTGTCATCACAGTGAGCAAAATCGCTAAAATATAACCGATACTCGCAAAGCGGCGAATGAATTTGAGATTTTGCATAGATAAAAAAATCATCAACAAAAAAGCTAAAGGGACGAAGATGCATTGACGATAAATATAGTGGTAGCTGCTTTGTCCAACACGCTGGGCTACAGACGGGCTGGCAGAAAAAGTCAGGAAAATTCCCAAAATCATGAGCCCTGAAACCATGCCCAGCATGGGTTTATCGACTGTCCACCACCAGTTGCTCAAGATACTATGCGAATTTCGGGAAAAAAGTTTCATCGCTATTTTCCTTTACAGGGTTAACAAACTGGCCGCGCCAATGACGGCAAGAATAAAACCTATTATCCAAAAACGGACAACGACGCAGGTCTCGTTCCAACCGAGTTGTTCAAAGTGGTGATGGATGGGTGCCATGCGGAAAAATCGTTTGCCCCCTGTTTTCTTGAAATAAATAACTTGAATCATAACGGAAATTGTTTCCATGACAAAAACACCGCCAACGATTGCCAATAAAATTTCGTGTTTGCACATAACGGCAATAGTGCCGAGCAGGGCTCCTAAAGCTAAGGAACCTGTGTCACCCATAAAAACTTTGGCTTTTGGTGCATTGAACCACAAGAATCCAAGGCAGCCGCCAATTATCGCCGAGATGAATACGGCGACTTCGCTACATGGTAAAATGAATGGCATTTGAAATGTTGATGCCCAATACGAGCCGGTGATGTAGCAGATAAAGACAAAAACACTCAGGGCAATAATCATTAATCCGGAGGCAAGTCCGTCCAAGCCATCTGTCAGATTGACGGCGTTAGAGGCGCCGGCGATAACAAACATACCAAACGGAATATAAAACCAGAGAAGGTTGAGAGAAAGGTTTTTGAAATAGGGGAAGGTTAATGTATAGCGCAGGTCTTCGGCGGTATTTATACTAATTACCCAAACGACAAAGAACGCGGTTGCAAATTGCAGAAGTAACTTCATTTTTGCCGTCATGGCATTAGGGGTTTGTTTTTTGACTTTGACGTAGTCGTCGGCGAATCCGGTACCGCCATAGATGACCAGTACCAAAATGCACAGCCATACAAAAATATTACTTAAATCGCACCACAGGAGAGAGCTTAATATACCGCCTCCCAAAATTAAAAGTCCGCCCATGGTCGGTGTGCCTTTTTTGGTCAGAAGGTGGCTTTGCGGTCCGTCTTCACGGATGGGTTGACCTTTGCTTTGGTGGTGATGCAAGAAAGCTATTGTTTTGTTTCCGCAGCATAAGCACAGGCATAGGGCTGTCAAAAAAGCTAAAAAACAACGAAGGGTAATGTTATCCGTCATGTTAAATATGGTTTGTAACATATCAAAGAAACCTTTCAAAAAAATCTATGTTTGCCTCGTATTTTAGGGGGAATAGTTAAAAGATTTGTTAACGCTAATCCTCCAAATACAGATGGCTTTGTTTGTAATTTTCGATGGCATGCCGAATGAGTACGCCGATTATGGCGGCTGCCGGAATCGCGATTAACATTCCCAGAAATCCCAGCAACGCACCACCGGCGAGCAAAGCAAACATGATCCATACCGGGTGTAAACCGACTTTGTCTCCTACTAATTTCGGGGTCAGGAAATTCCCTTCAATAAATTGTCCGGTTACAAAAACCAAGATAACTTTTATAATAGGAATCCACCCGTCAAATTGAGCCAGAGCCATAATGATACTGATGGCAAAACCGGAAATACTGCCAACGTAGGGAATAAAGGAGATTAAACCGGCCGTAAAACCGATAATCAGGCCTAAATCCAAACCGACTAAGTAGAGTCCGATTGAATAATACAATCCCAGCAGCAGGCAAACACTCAGCTGCCCGCGAATAAAACCGGAGAGCGTCCGATCGATTTCTCGAGCGGTTTTCTGAATGGATTTTTTTGACTTACGAGGGAGCAAACTGTTGACTTTTTGTGTGAAACTATCCCAGTCCCGCAGCATGTAAAAGGTTACGACAGGAGTAATCAAGAGCAGAGATAGGAGATTAATCAGAGCAAAACTCTTGCTTAAAATGTTTTTGAGGAGAATGCCCAAAAGTTTAAAATTGTCACCGATAGAAGAGCGGATGTAGGCGCGTACTTTTTCCGAATCGAGTGACGGGAATCTGTCTTGGAGCTCTTGGATAAAGGGTTCCAATTTTTGTGAGAATGAGGCAATGTAATGTGGCAGGGCGCTCAGAAAAGTTGCCAGTTGCTCGTTCACAATGCCGATAAACAGAACTAAAACGGGGATAAAAATCAGAATTGCCAAAATCAGAACCAGTAGCGTTGCCAGCGTACGGTTACACCCTTTCTTTTCAAAAAAAGAAGCGCAGGGATCAAGCAAATACCCCAAAACAATACCGGCGACGAAAGGGAGTAACACGGAGCGAAGGATGTATGTCAGACAGCAGAAAGTTATAAAAATTAAAGACCAGAAGAGCCAACGCTGTTCTTTTGTTTTTTCTTTTGCAAACATTAATTAATCCTTTCAACATTATAAAAACTACCGGCATCAGACAAGCTGAAACCAAAACCGGCGAATTGGTGTTGCAGTTCTTCAAGACTACCGGTGTAGTCGATGGTCATTTGCGCCCGACGATTAGCGTAGGCATCTATTATTGATTTTTCAATACGATTAATACTTCGGACAGCTTTTTGAAGATCGAGCCAGTCCTTTAACTGCTGGTAGTTAAAGACAAGGGTGATACGATTGAGCGCATTGTCTTGGAGGACAACTTGTTGCTGAGATTCTTTGATAACAGCCTCTTTTATGTCTTGAAAAGCAGCGGTTAAAAAGACGTTTTTATCCCCTTCATATGCTTTGGTTAAGATTGTTCCCGATTGTGGTGATTTCAGGGTGATTTGTAAAGTATTCTCATTATCAACGGCCTCTGCGACAAAGAATTTACTGTCGGGATTATTTTTTTGTAAAGCATCAAGGCTTAGTCCGTTGAGTTGAATGGCATCTTCGGCACCTAATAAAGCCTGATTTTCCGGAGATTTGGAAATAGGCGTAATTGTATTTTGCCCACTGTTAATTGCATTGTCAGCCCATGTTTTGTACCATGGATTATCCTCTTCCCATAATTGTGGGGTGCCGGCTGAACCTTTTTGATAAACGGGGATAATGATGATATGATTTTTGGGCATGACGGTAATCGGAATATTTTTTTCACTCAAATATGCTTTTAGAATTGGGGCGTTGACGGTCATCAACAGTTCAGCTTGATATTTGTTGTCGATAACTTTTTCGGAGAGGACGGAAACCTCCTGTATAAAATTGAGAATCTGGTTGTCATTGAGTTCATCTAAAATATGCAGACTTTCCTGAGGACTA
>CACYYO010000040.1 GCA_902778645.1 uncultured Rhodospirillales bacterium
CTCGGTACACAAATTGATGAGTTCGATGATTTCTTAGACGGGCACCCGACTAAAACCTATTCTTATCGGACACCTGAGGCGACCAGCTTGGTTGCACCTTATGATTATGTTCGTAAAATGCGTGCTTCCTATTATGTTTTAGGACCACTGCTGGCACGCTATGGACATGTTGAACTCTCTCTCCCGGGAGGGTGTGCTATTGGGGCGCGTCCGATGGATATTCATTTGGCGGCATTGGAGCAGATGGGGGCTAAAATTGAGATAAAGAACGGTTATGTTTTTGCGGATGTCGATGGTCGCTTAAAAGGGGCTGATATTATTTTCAAAATTGCCTCGGTGGGAGCAACTTGCAACATCTTAATGGCTGCTTCTTTGGCAGAAGGAATAACTCATATAGAAAACGCCGCCAAAGAGCCCGAAATCGGCGATTTGATAGATTTACTGAATGCGATGGGGGCAAAAATAAGCGGGCGCGATTCGTCGACCCTGACCATTGAAGGGGTGAAGAAACTTCATGGGGCAACACATAAAGTTATTGCTGATCGAATTGAAGCCGGCTCTTATGCTGTCGCCGCGGCTATTACCAGAGGCTGTATCGAACTGATTAATGCTCAGGCCTCAACCTTGCAGTGCCCGATAAACATTTTGCGCCAAATGGGTGTTGACGTAACGGAAACACCAAATTCTTTAATCGTTGACGCACGTGGTAAAACATTGGTCGGTCAAGATATTATGACTGATTTCTACCCCGGATTCCCGACAGATTTACAAGCACAATTTTTAGCTCTGATGTTAACGGCTGAGGGAGCTTCTCTGGTGACCGAAACAATTTTTGAAAATCGTTTTATGCACGTTCCCGAACTTTTGCGTATGGGGGCAAATATCAACGTGCACGGACATGCCTCTGCTATTGTCCGTCATGTTGACAAACTCTATGGCGCGCCGGTAATGGCGACCGATTTACGAGCCTCTTTTGCTCTTGTATTAGCGGGCCTGATTGCTGAGGGAGAAACAATTGTGAATCGTGTTTATCACCTCTATCGCGGCTATGAGAAATTGGCAGAAAAATTAGCCGGTGTCGGAGCGCAGATAGAAGTTATTCACGAAAGTGATGAGGAATAAATATCTTTCCCTAAAAAAACTCCCGTGATGGGGATCACGGGAGTTTTCGAGGTGTTAAGGTTTCATATTAGCAGTGCAGAACACATGCCTCTGCACCGACAACGGTTGAAATGCTGTGCAATGAGTTCATATAATGCGTAAATTCGCACTTAAAACTATTGACATTTCCAAACCCGCGGGCAATAAATTCCGCTGCGACAACATCCGTCAGGGCTTTTGCGTCCGGTTTAACGGCGGCCAGAGCATTCAGCTTTTTAATCATTAAGCTTTTATACTTAAAATTATCCTTCCCCAAGACTTTAATTTCTTTAATCTCTTGCAACGTTTTAGCAATATTTTCCGCATTGCGTTTAATTTGGAACTTGGCAACACTGGCATCATAATTAACCAATGCGTCAAAATTTTTAACCTGAGCAATAACCGAACTGATATGCATATTCGGATACGCATTTTGCAAGGTTTCATACAACAAAGCAAACAAATGACCTTTATTTTCAGCCGCTTCGGTTACCTGTTGCAAGAAACGCTCACCAAAAGTTTTTTTCGATAGAGTCAGCATGATAATCACTCCTCATCTCAAAGCATAATTATATTTATACTTGCAGTATATCACAAAATTTGCCTCAAAACAACAAAAATCTGTAACATAATTGTAACAAATGGTCTTTTTTGAGCAAACATCAACCTATCCGAATGTGGAGAATGGATAATTTTATTTACAATGGAGGTAAAAATGGTATAGTCAACAACAATAAACGGAGTGTTATATGACTAAAATCTGCTATTCATCGGAAGTATACGGACTCGATGTTGAGGAACTGCTTGCTTTGCATGATTCGTCACATATTCCTGAAAAAATGCCGGATGATGATGTTATTCTCCTGATCGGGAGACGCAAACTCTGGGTTGATGACTATCCCGTTACGCCGGACACGCTCCTTAAAGGACGTGCAAAACTTGCAAAAGCGCAAGAACTGGGGCTGCGCTATATCCCCGTACGCATTGCTTTTGAAAGTCGCATCAAGTCTTATGACTTAATTTCACCGCTGATTCGCAAACTTCGTTACAAACATAATCTGTTTAGCAGCAATGTCTATCATATGCGCCCGCAAGAAATTCGAGAGAAGGGGTTGGAACGCAATTTACGCACGGCGGATAATGCCTATAAGTTTTCTAATCCCAAATATCAAATGAGTGAAGAGGAGCGTCACCAAACCTACGAAAAGTTAGTTACCAGTATGCAACAAAAAGGGTATGATGACCGTTTCCCGCTGGATATTATGCTGTGCCGCAATATGGGTGTCAAGGATACCCTAAACCAAGGACATCACCGCATGAGTGTTGCTCTTGAATGTGGCATTAACCGCGTCACGGTTGAGTTTTGCGCTGTCGGAACGCCGCCCAAAATACTACAACCTTTCTGCCGTATGTTGGCGCATATGAATTTATCTGTTAAACATTTTATCAGCCGTTTGAGGTCATAGATGAAAAAAATTATACATATTTCAAATTTTAATCTGATTCGCCTGAAAGGATGTTTTCAGATAGGATTTCCGTTCAAAATCTCTAACGGACTGATTCGTAACGGCTATGCCGTGTTTAATTATCCGGACAGAGATTTATGTCGGATGTTCGGTTTTGGTCACCAAAATTGGTTTGCTAAAAGAAAACTCAATCATCATTTGCTCGATTATTGTAGAGTCATGGAGCCGGATGCTTTATTCATCGGTCATGCCGATTTAATAGAAGAAGAAACAATCTTAAAAATCAAAGATATGTTCCCGCAACTAAAGGTTTTGCAGTGGAGTTGTGATTGGATTGTCCCCGGTGCGGCAACAAGAAATATTGCGGCCTTAAAAAGTAAGCTGAATGTTGCCGATGTTAATCTGATTTCAACCGGCGACAAAATTTTATTGAGCCAATTTAAAACAGCGCGAAACAAAGTCGGCTATTTGCCAAATATGGCTGATGATGCGCTTGAAACAGGTCGGGCTTTTGAGCAGGAAGATTTGCCCTACGATATGATGCTATGCGCCCATACCGGACGCCGCCAGTTTTGTGGTCAGGATGAAGACGTTGAACAAATCATCGATGAAAGTCTGGATAAAGTAAAAGGATTGCGATGGAAATTGGCAGGGCTTAAAAATCAACCGACCTTAAACGGCTTTGAGTATGTGCGTGCCCTAGGACAATCTGCAATGGGGTTGAATTTGAGCCGTGTAAACGATGTTTATTTGTATAGTTCCGATAGACTCATTCACGCCTTAGCCAATGGGCAACAGGTTTTTCTCGATTCTCGCAACGGCTTTCAAGACATACTGAGCGAGCAAGAGGCAGTATTTTATCAGACTAAAGAAGAATTTTTTGATAAAGTTCGTTATTACAAAACGCATCCGCAAGAAAGAATGAAAATTGCCGCCGCCGGACATCAGAAAGCCCATAAGGAATTTAGCAATGTTGCCGTAACGAAATATATGGCAGATGTTTTGTTTAATGAAAATTACCAGCCACATAAGAGTTGGCAGATTATTTTGTAATTTGTCTTTACTTTTACACGGATATACATTATGTTAGCGGTTATTGATAGATAGTAGAGGAAAATTAAGTTTCAGATATGTTACTTTTGTGTTTTTATGCCGCCTTGGCGATTGTTATTTCTTTTATTTGCTCTGTCTCTGAAGCATCATTACTATCTATGACACCGAGTTATATTGCCCAGTTGGAGGAAAAAAATCCGCGCTGGTACAAACGCGTATCAAAACTTAAGCGGAATATGGATACCCCATTGGCAGCTATTTTAACACTTAATACCATAGCAAATACGGTGGGTGCGGCAGGCATCGGTGCACAAGTTACAAAACTGTATGGTTCTGCCTACCTTGGCATAGCTTCCGGAATTATGACAATTGCCATTTTGGTACTATCCGAGATTATGCCTAAGACCATCGGCTCTAAATATTGGCGTAGCCTGATTCCGACGGTGTGTGTTATTGTTGAAACTATGGTCGTTATCCTCAAGCCGGTGCTCTATATTTCCAACTTTATCATGGGGCTGTTCGGTAAGTCAGAAGACTCTGATGTGAAAGATGAAATCAAGGCGTTAGCAAAAATCGGACGAGACCAAAACTTGCTCGATGATACAAAATTTCGCATTATCAATAATATTATCAAATTACAGGAAGTCAGCGTTGGAGACGTCATGACTCCGCGCACCGTTGTTCATAAGGTTAAACCGGGAATGACAATCGGCGAATTTGATAATTTTTTATGCAGTACGCCATTCTCTCGGTTTCCGATTATTGATGAAAATGAAACAACTTTTTTAGGGTACATTCATAAATCCAGTTCTTATAAAGCCAAAAATGATATGGATAAAGTAGAGCAATATGCGCGTCCGATGCGTTCTTTTTCTGATGAAGCACATTTGGAAGATGTCCTGAATTCTATGCTCGAAGACCATAGCCATATGGCGCTCGTCATAGATGCTTTTGAAAACTGGGTAGGGATCATCACGCTGGAAGACATTATTGAGACGATTCTCGGTAAAGAGATTGTCGATGAAACCGACCAGGTCGCAGATATGCGTCTATATGCCAAATTGAAGTGGAAAAACAAACGCGAACAAAAAAATATCACTAAATAAACTATCTGCTATATAGAAACACAAGGGTAAATAATTATTTTCTTTTCGGGAATAAATAAAATTATAAGGAGAGAAAATATGAAAAATGAACTGGCAAGCACGGAAGCCGGCAACCGTACTGGTCGCAATATTCCGATTCACGTTCCTGTCTCCAGTGAACTCAAACATTTTTTACAGCATTTTTGGAACATGGTAGAGACACCGCAGACTCTTGATACGGCAGACTTGTCTCCCAAAATAGAAGTTGCGGAGAACAAAGATGCGGTGACTGTTTCTGCGGAATTACCGGGGATTGATGCTAAAGACATTGATTTGCAAATTTCATCTGACGGCTACCTGACAATCAGCGGTGAAAAGAAATGTTCGACGGCGCATAATGAAAAAGACAATTATTTTTCAGAGATTTATTATGGAATGGTCAAGCGCACAATCCCTTTACCGTGGGACTTAGATTATAACAAGGCCGATGCCAAGTATAACGATGGACTGCTGTCAATTGAAATTCCAAAAACGCAAACCGAAAAAGCAAAAGTCAAAAAAATTAACGTCAATAAGATGTAAGATTAAACCTCTCGAAAGAGAGGTTTTTTCTTTTAAAATAAAAAAAAGCAATCGGGAGGTTACGGCACCGGATTGCTTGAGGATGAAGAATACCTGACTTCACAGTCAAATATCTTCGCGGAAAGCTAAGAAAAGTGAGCGCCCCCGACTATCGGATATCCCTATCGGACGCCGGGATGCTCACCACAAAAAAATAGACAGAATGGAATACATTTTTCCAACGATATAAGCGAGATTGAGAAATTTGTCAATAGTTTTTTTTGGTCTAAATTTGATGAGAACCAAGAAGCATATATCCTTTTCCTCGAACTGTTCTTAAATAACGAGGGTTTTTAGAATCGGGTTCTATTTTTTTACGTAATCTTGTGATTTGGACGTCAATAGAACGGGGAGATTGCCCTGCACCCAGTATATCGGCCAGTTCTTCACGAGAAAATATTTGTCCCGATTTATCACTTAAAATTTGCAACAAAGATTGTTCAACCGGTGTAATATGAATAATTCCGCCTTGTTTTGATAACAGTTCTTTCTTTTCTGTATCATAAACGCAATTTCCAAAATCAAAGCTGACAGTCTCAACAACTTTGATTTTGGGGGCACGTTTTAAAATATTTTTCAACCGTAGCAACAATTCTTTGGGTTCAAAAGGTTTGGGAAGATAATCATCTGCTCCCAGTTCTAATCCTGCAATTCTATCAGCTGTTTCCCCCATGGCTGTGAGCAAAATAACAGGGACACGGCTTGTTTTGCGTAAGGTTTCCAAAAATTGGAGTCCTGTTTCATTGGGCATCATGATATCGACAATGAGCAAGTCAAACTTATATTCGGCAATCAATGTGCGTGCATCGGCGGCGTCTTTGGCAACAGAAACCAAATACCCGCTTTCTCTCAAAAAACGTTGTAATAAGGAGCGCAGTCTTAAATCATCATCAACAACAAGAATATGCGACAAATCGTCTGTCATAAACAGAAAGCCTCATGTTATTTAGATTTTTTGGCGGACTCGGAAGCGCGGATGTAATCCAAGCTTTTTTGAAAATACTGGTAACCGGTAATGAATGTCAATGCTCCGGCAACCCACAACAAAAGTTCGCCGATACCGCCCCAGTAGAAAAATCCTTTTAACAGCATCATCGACAGCGCGGTCATCTGAAACCCTGTTTTCCATTTTGCCAAACGTGTTACCGGCATACCGACATTAACCTCGCGCAAAAACTCACGTAAACCGGACACCAAAATTTCCCGACACAAAATAACGATGACCGGAATAAAACTCAAATCACAAACAACCATATGCCTTGCTAAAATAACGACTAATGCAGATGCCACCAACAATTTATCGGCAATCGGATCCAATAAACGTCCAAACGCAGAAGTTTCACCCCATTGCCGAGCCAAATAGCCGTCAAAATAATCGGTAATCGAGGCGATAATAAACAAGACCGCAGCGAACACTTGCCAAGTGGCTGAATGAATATAAACCATCAAAAAAATTGCCGGAATAACAACTATTCTGGAAAGCGTCAACAGATTAGGAATATTATACATGTTACCCCCGAAAATAAATAAACCTGAACATATACTAAAATGTTTTTTTTAAGAATGGAAGTAGTTATATATCTTTTCCGCCGTTTTTTTGCTAATACCGGAAACTTTTTGCAAATCTTTTAGAGAAGCTTCTTTTATCTGCGCGACCGACCCAAAATGATTGAGTAAATCACGCCGCCTTTTATTGCCGATTCCATCAATCTCATCAAGGTGTGATTGCGACATGGTTTTTCCGCGTCTGGCGCGATGGGTGCCGATTGCAAAACGGTGTGCCTCATCACGGATATTTTGTAAATAAAATGCAATTGGAGAGCGATAAGGGAGAGGAAAACTTTCCCTGCCGAGCATGTGGTAAAATTCCTTACCGGCATTTCTTTCCGGTCCTTTAGAAATGGCAATAATAGCAATTCCGGATAAATCAAAACCGGATAAGGCCTCATGGACGGCGTGGAGTTGCCCGAGCCCGCCATCAAGCAAAATAACATCGGGTTTATTCTCTGCTGTCATATTCTTAAAACGACGGATAAGGACTTCTTTCATCATCAAAAAGTCATCATTATTAATAATTTTTCCGTCATCACGATTCTGATTTTGCAAATCGGAGTTCTGAATGTTGAATTTGCGATAGGATTTCTTGTCAAATCCGTCCGGTGTCGCCACAATCATGCCCCCGACAGAATTTGTGCCTTGCGTATGCGAGTTATCGTAAACCTCAATCCTCTCCGGCATTTTCGGTAAATTGAAAACACGTTGCAGCTCAAGAAGATTATTTTTGATTGAAGTTTCCAAAGCCATTTTACGGTCAATTGCCGCTTCAGCATTTTCAAGGGCTCGTCCGACAAGTTTAGCCTTATTCCCCTTTTGGTAGGTGTTAATATGTGACCCGATAGCAGTTTCCAAAAAGGCTTTATTTTCTAATTCCTCAGAAACAATAATTTCTTTCGGAGGAATATGCTCACTGTAAAAGTGCCCTAAAAAGGCCTCCAAAATATCTGCATTAGACATATCTTCAGTCTGTTGTGGGAAGAACGGGGCATTGCCGCAGTTCTGCCCTGAGCGGATAAAGAAGACCTGAATACACACAATATCATGTTTGCGTAAAACGGCAACCACATCGCAAGATTTGATATCGGCATATTCCACCATTGTTCCTGTTTGCACACTGGTCAGAGCTTTAATGCGGTCACGCAAAACAATTGCTTTCTCAAAATCCATATGGTCGCTTGCTTCTTGCATTTTGACAGATAAATCATCTTGCAGTCGTGTATTTTTACCATCTAAAAAATCGATAGCCTCTTGAACTAAATGACGATAGTCTTCCTGACTGATTTTACCGACACATGGTGCAGAGCAACGCTTAATTTGATATTGCATGCAGGGGCGAGATACATTATGAAAAACGGTATCACGGCAGCTGCGCAACAAAAAAGCTTTTTGCAAAATATCTTGCACATTATTAACAGCCAAAACATTTGCAAAAGGTCCGAAGTAACGATTACCGTCTTTTCGTGCTCCGCGATATTTCCGTAGTGCCGGAAATTCAGCATGCACATCAATCACCAAGTGAGGAAAAGTTTTATCGTCTTTGAGCAGGATATTATAGCGTGGTTCCAGCTTTTTTATCAGTTCATTTTCAACAAGAAGGGCTTTGGCTTCATTTTCGACAATAATGAACTCCATACGCTTGATTTCAGAAACCATTCGCACCAATCGCGTTGGAAGCTTGTTGATATGAGAATAATTGGTAATCCTCTTTTTGATATTTTTTGCCTTGCCGACGTAGAGCACGACATCACCTTCTCCTAACATACGGTAAACGCCGGGAGATTCGGGGGCAATTTTAATGTATTTCTTTAAGGTTTCCAAACCCTGTTGAATTGATATGCTCATTTTCTATTCTCTGCTGTTGTCTTAAAATAACAAAGCAATACAACACTTTCAAGGAGAATTTTAGGATTCTAAATCAAGAATAACATCAGTATCATTAGAAGAGCTACTTAAATCAAACAGGCTGATGAAAGAAATCATCAGGAGGCTGGCGACAACAAGCTTAAAAGTACCGCCGATGATGGCTAACAGAGTTTCTTGCCAATCTGTGCTGCCATCAGGCTGATAAACACGCCGAAAACGCAAAACATAGAAAATTGAAACGGCAAGAGCCCCGACATAAAGCAACGGGTTTTTATAGAGTGCGAAAATTTCCGCGCCGCTAAAAAAAGCGTACAAACAAGCGCCGATAATTATCCCGAGCAGAACCAGAGGATTCGTCAGTATCCCCGAGGTAAAAAGTGCTATAATGCCCTTAATCATCGTTACCTCTTAACGAGCAAAGAACCGACGAGACATTATACCTGAATTTGTGTGATTATAAGGATTAGGCCAAACATAACGCTGTCTGTTAATCGGTGTGCTTACCATCTGACCATCACGGAATTCTGCCGTCGCTAAAACCGACAAGTTACCTCTTCTGACAACGACCGGTTGAGATAATAGGTCATTGCGTGTTAAACTTGAAACGGCATGAGAATAAGTATTCATTTTAAATTCCTTTATTAGCTGATAATAATCAACTATACACCCTGATGGTAAACAAAAGTTTAATTGTTCACTTCACAACACGTGTTTTGGCAATTTTGTATTTCATAAAACCTTGCCGAATACGCTCATTTAAGGCACAGATGTGATTATAGTCACTGCCCATGATTTTAACTTTTACTAATGGTTCCGTTCCTGATTTACGCACGATAACATTGCCGTTTTCCCCTAATTCCTGCCGTACTTTTTCGGCCTCACTCAAAATTTGCGTATCTTGAGCGGCTTGCAACAACTCTGCTTTATCAGCAAAATAAGTATCAACTTCCGAGCAGGGGTAGGGCTGAAAAACAGGGAACAATTCGCTCATTTTTCGTCCGCTTTTGAGGTAGCCCGATGCGACGACAAGTGCTGTTACCATACCATCACCGGTGCGGCTGTAATCAGATAGAACCATATGTCCCGATTCTTCCCCACCTAAATTAGCACCAACCTCGCGCATCTTAAGAATAACATTTTTTTCTCCTACTGCGGAACGATAGGTCTTAATTCCCAACGTTTGTAAATACTTATCAAGCCCGATATTAGAAAATACGGTGGCTACGGCACAATTGTTTTTTAGACGATTCTCAGCATGGAGTGTTTGCGCCAAAAAGGCAATGATTTGATCCCCGTCGAGACGATTTCCCAGCTCATCAACAATAATGATACGGTCACCGTCCCCGTCAACGGCGATACCCATCTGCGCGTGAGTCTCGACCACCATTTGCGATAATTTTTCTGTATGTTGTGAACCGCAGTCCTTGTTAATATTTTTACCGTCCGGCTGGTTGCCGATGGTGATAACACCGGCGCCGGCTGCCAGAAAGACTTTGGGTAAAATTTCAGAAAAAGCCCCATTAGCACAGTCCAAAACCACCCGCAAACCGGATAATTTTTGTCCGTTTAACGCTCGGAGAGCCTTTTCTATATAGAGCTGCGAAGGATTCTCAACCATAGAAACCTTCCCGATTTTCTCGGGAGAAGAGGTTAATGAATTTTCTTCGGTCAATTGCTCAATTTTGGTGATAATACCATCATCAAAGCGATCTCCTTGACCATTTAAAAGCTTAATGCCATTATCTGTATAAGGGTTATGCGAGGCTGTAATCATGACAGCCATATCAACATCTAAATCGGCAGTTAAAGAAGTTAAAGCCGGCGTCGGGATAATTCCCAAACGCAAAACATCAACCCCCTGAGATGTAAAACCGGCAATCAGTGCCGCTTCCAGCATATCTCCGGAAAGGCGTGTATCTTTTGCAATTGCAACTTTTTTCTTTTTTGTGCAAATTAAATGACCGCAAGCTTTAGCAAGAGCCAGAGCAAAATCCGCCGTCATCGGATATTGGTTTGCTATCCCGCGTACCCCGTCAGTTCCGAACAATTTAGTCATGATACAATTCTCCCAAATAAATAATGACATCTTATATAACAATAGAAGGTGAATAGCAATAATTTTTACAAAAATTAATAAAAACGTAACACAATACCGCTTGACAAAGAAAACAGGTATGTTAATGTAATAATAATTATTCTATTCTTTGAAAGGGTAACCCGATGAAAAAACAATATTTACTCTGCTCTACATTAATTATTTCCTGTCTGCTGGGAAACAGCTCGGTATTGGCTGGGTCTGCTTTTCTTGGTGAAGAAGGCCCTGGCACAGT
>CACYYO010000041.1:0-10010 GCA_902778645.1 uncultured Rhodospirillales bacterium
TATTCATCAGCGACGGGCGCGTACATAGACGTACGTAACCAAGCTGATTAAGATAAATCTGCACTAGTTACCCAAAGAGCACATTTTTTAGAGTTTTTTACTTGTTGGCACGAGCCACATACGATATCTCCTTCGCCCCTTTCAGTGCCGCAATGATATCGTTGAGGTGTTTCAAATCTTTGACGTCAATATCCAATAAAATCTCAAAATACCCCATCGTCCGATTAACAATATTGAGATTCGAAATATTAGCCCCCGCACGAGCAATCAAATTAGAAAGCTCCGCTAAAGCTCCGGGCTCATTAGCTAACATAACCTTCAACCGACCGGTATGGACTTCATTTTCGGCTTCTTCACCCCAGGCAATATCCAACCATCGCTCAGGTTCATTAGCAAACTGCTCGAGTGACTGACAGTCGATAGTATGCACAGCCACACCTTTTCCGGTCGTCACGATGCCGACAATTCTGTCTCCCGGCAACGGATGGCAACAACCGGCAAAATGGACGGCCATTCCCGGAATAAGACCTTTGATTTTGAGAGGTTCACTTTTTTTATTTTTATGAATAACTTTTTTCAGAACCGGAACTTTATCAACGACCTTACCCAATTTTGACTGCTTATAAGCCGGATAAATGGCTTTCAAAACATCCCAACCGGGGACCAGACCTTCTCCGACTTTGGCAAAAATATCATCTATTGAATCCGCATCAAATACCGGTAAAACACTAACCAAGCCTTTATCGGAGAACTCCAAAGATTCTCCCTTAAACATCTTCTCTAAAATTTCTTTGCCCAAAACAATAAACTGATCCCGTTTATACGTGCGGACATAACGACGAATAGCAGCTTTTGCCTTTCCCGTCACCACAAAACGCTCCCACTCTGTCGACGGATGCTGCGCCTTAGAGGTCAAAATTTCAACCTGATCACCGTTTTTCAAAACCGTTCTCAACGGACGAATTTCGCCGTTAATCTTCGCACCCACACAGGTATCACCGACAGACGAGTGCACGGCATAGGCAAAATCAACCGGTGTTGAATGAGCCGGCAAGCCGATCAGATCCCCTTTAGGCGTAAAGCAAAACACCTGATCATTATACATTTCCAGCTTGGTGTTTTCCAAAAATTCTTCCGGATTAGAGGCTTGCTCCAAAATTTCCAATAACTCTCTAATCCAGCGATAATGCTTACCGTCGGCCTTTTGCCCTTGTTTATAGGCCCAGTGTGCTGCCACACCTTTCTCACCAACTTCGTGCATCTCAAAAGTACGAATTTGAATTTCAATACGTGTATTTTCCGGACCGATAACGCCGGTATGAATAGACTGATAACCATTCGGTTTCGGGGTTGAAATATAATCCTTAAACCGCCGCGGTACCATATGATATTTACTATGAACAACACCCAATGCCTGATAGCACGAAGCAATATCATCAACACAAATTCGAAAAGCCATAATATCGGACAATTGCTCAAAAGAGGCATTTTTCATCTGCATTTTGCGCCAAATCGAATACGGCGTCTTTTCACGTCCTGAAACAACCGCTTTAATCCCGTTTTCTTCCATGTCCTTTGAGAGCTGTTTAATAATCTTAGGAACTAAATTACTATCCTGCTCTCGCAAAAAGTTCAAACGAGCAACAATGGAATCATGAGCTTCTTTATTGAGCTCCGCAAAGGCAATCTCTTCCAATTCGCTTTTAACTTCCTGCATACCGATACGCTCAGCGAGCGGTGCATAAATATCGAGCGTCTCGCGGGCGATACGGGCCCGCTTTTCAGGCTTTTGTAAAAAATGAAGCGTCCGCATATTATGCAGGCGATCTGCTAATTTAATCAATAAAACGCGAATATCTTCCGACATCGCAAGCAATAATTTCCTAAAATTCTCAGCCTGCTTATCATTTTTTGATTTAAGTTCAATCATGGCTAACTTTGTCAAGCCATCAACCAACTGCGCAACCTGATCCCCGAACAAAGAGCGAATTTCTTCAACCGTGGTATCCGTATCTTCTACCGTATCATGCAACAGACCGGCTATGATAGAGGCTGAATCCAACTTGAACTTCGTGAGAATACCGGCCACTTCAACCGGATGAGAGTAATAGGGATCGCCCGATGCCCTGAGTTGAGCCCCATGCTTTTTCATTGCAAAAACATAAGCACGGTTCAATGCATCTTCATCAGCATCCGGATCATAAGATTTAACTAAATCAACTAATTCATATTGTCGTAACATCTTTACCACTCTTCTCGTTTGCTCTTATTAGACCGCTTTTGTTTGCAAAAATCAAGTCTTTTAAAAAATGGAACTCTCTCCAATGTTACAGTATAACGATAGAGTTAATTTTTGATAAAAGAGCAATAAAAAAGCCTCAAAACATTTTCACAAAGAAAATAGTTTGAAGCCTTTGGGTATCATGAAAATAAATCAGCGCAGATTATTCTTCATCAAAATCTGCATCAGCATCTGCGTCGAAATCTCCGCCCATATCGAGAGCATCATCTAAATCAGCATCATCTGCAGTATCAACCTCTGCATCCAAATCAATATCATCATCGCGGACTTGCATGGTGTCGTCCATTTCACTATCGAGCAAAACACCGGAGAATTGCTCATCCAAATCAGCCAATTCTTTCTCAGCAGCCATAATTTCCATTTCCTCTTCTTCCGGTTCTTCAACCTCAACATACTGTTGCAAGCCCATAACCAAAGAACGTTGCAATTCTTCGACACTAACTGTCCCTTCTGCTATTTCACGCAAAGCAACAACCGTATTTTTGTCGTTATCACGCGGCAACGTCAGCATCGAGCCGCTGGCAATATCTTTTGCACGTTGCGCCGCAACCATCAACAATTCATAACGATTAGGAATTTTATCAATACAATCTTCAACTGTAACGCGAGCCATTTTATTTACCTCTCATAAATCAAAAAAACTTTTGCTCCGTTATACATACTCTAAAAAGCAAATGCAATAAAAAAATGAAAAAATCACGTAAAATTAATTACTAACGGCAATCGGAGCGGCAATAATCGAGTAACCGGCTTTATCAAACGATTCGCGCAAAAGCTCCCGATTCTTATAAACTTCTAAAACATCATGCCGAGGAGACTCGTGCATACGCAATGCCGCTTGCATGGTAACAAACTGCATTTGTGCTTTTTTATCACCGAGCATCTCACGAATTTCTTGATTATAAGCCCCTAAAGCATAAGCCTTCAAACTTTGTGCCGTACTGGCACTGAGCGTTGCTAAACGATAAGCTCTTATGGTTTTATCACAAGTATAAGCCCACCCTTCCGGCGTGAATCCGTCTTTTGCGACAATTAATTTAAGGTACCTTTCTTCATCGGCAACCCGCATTTTTTGCAACAAACGACTACACGGCGCAACCAAATCCTTAAACGAACTGACCGGCAAACTCTTCCCTTGTTCATTTTCCCAGTAATCGAGCAAAGAACCGGCACCATAAATTTTTGCCATAGCCTCAATATTTCCCTGCAATTCATTAAGTTTCGGAAGTGTTCGCACAAAGGCACGTATATCGCCGCTTGTGAGCGGAGATGTTGCCGTAATCTGCAATGAGCGTAAATCACTTGGATCCAGCCCCTTCTTCTGAATTGCATCCGGATAAAAATCATCTGCCGGCACAATATTCTTGATCAGCTCATATAATTCATGATTACGCACCTGTTTCACCGGCTTTGTTTTTGGCAACGGAACTTCAGAGGGCTCGTTTCCGGGCCAAGCCTCAGGCATAAGCAAAAAATACAAATACGGAGATAAATACTCAATATCGGGAATATCGGCAACTTGCGGCGCCAAACGTGTAGGAAATTGATTTTTTGTCTCTTTAATTCCGGGAAGATTCAAGATCTTATCCGAAATTCCCGGCACCGTATGCAAATAAGGACCGATGTATTGATAATATTCTTTGGGCAACAGCTCCAGAGCATCCAACAAGCTCTGTTCATTTTCAGCCTTAATCCGTTTTTCCGCATGACCATATTCATTAATTGTCGCCCGAAACGCCGCATCAAACACATTTCCGATTGCCCAGTGCCACTGATATTTGCGATCATAGAGCGTATGTTTTTCTCGATAAAAGGCCTGTAATTCCTCATAACTCGGCAATTCTTGTCCTAAATCGATCACAAACAACGGATCATATTTCTCCCGCTGCGGAATAGCCCCTTCGGCACACCACACCATAAACAACCAGACACTGACAATAGTAAATAACAGCTTACGCATCTGTTTTGACAATTCTCACCTTAAAGTTAAGCTCGGTACTGCCTTGCGCCGGAATATCGACAATCCATTTCATATGACGAGCATCTTTTTTCTGCCCTTTAAGGCTTTCTGATAAGATTTCCCAGTCATTATTCAAAGCTTGCTCAAACTGCACCTGAATAGCACTGTTTTTTGCATTCTTAAATGTAACTTTAACATCAGCCTCAATGGTTTTAGCAGCGATTTTCTTTAAGTTGCTAACTTGACCGTCGGCTGTGACATCAAACGAACGCCCGATTCTAAGTTCCGTATCGTCACCAACCGACAACTGCCTGAAATGGGATTCGCCGACAAACAGCATATTCCCCTGACTATCATGGTCATAAAAACGAATCACGCCTTGAGGAAGCGGCTCGCCCAAATGAGAATCTTTGTCATTAACTATTTTAACAAAAACATCTGTATTGGCTTTCTTAAACTCACCGCCCTGACTGCCGATTCCTAAATACAAAGGTGAACTTAAATGATATTCTTTTTGATACTTAATCCTATCTTTATTAAGCAAACTGACTTGTTTGGTTTGATTATCATCAATCGTAATTTTTTCCGGCAACGAATAAACATGATATTCACCGACACTCTCCTCCGTCGGCAACGGCGCACTTTCCGCAAATCCGGCTGCATTATCCATCACAGCCATCGCTTTCATCATCATCGGACGTGCTAAACGTGGCTGATAAACAATGTTTGCATCACCGGCCACCACCTGCACTCTGGCATTATGATAACGGATACCGGAGGTATTATTAATACTGATCCATGCTTTCAAATTCAGTTCTTCTTCACCGGCAAATTCCGCCACATAATTTGTGCTCCATTTCAACCCATCCGTCAAATACATCAAATCAAGCGATTTATTTCCGCCTTCTTTTGCCTCAACCCCCAAAGACAACGAAGGCTCTGTTTGCAGGTTATCCGGCAGGTTTTCCCAAATAATCCGCCCCGGAAAATCAAATTCTATACCGTATCCGAACTGTAAAACCGGACGCCCGGCGTAAACATCAAGCACACGCGCCTTATCATAAATATTTTTGGCTTTTTCATCATCCCACATCACGGTTTTAACAACTTTGCCTTTATTGGCACGTGCCACATTCTCAGGAGAAAGCATCGCAAAATTATAATTCTGCTCACGCACCGTAAATCCGCTACCGTTAACAATCAACGTTTCCGGCTTCATCTGCCCGGCAACCCCGGCAAACAAAACAGAACTCTTCCCTGCCGGTAAATTCACCTGACGGACATCCCGCACCAATGCTGTATTACTGTAAATGCTCAGAGCCAAATCCGTATTACTGTCATT
Organism: uncultured Rhodospirillales bacterium; assembly: GCA_902778645.1. Classification (GTDB taxonomy): domain Bacteria; phylum Pseudomonadota; class Alphaproteobacteria; order RF32; family CAG-239; genus Scatocola. The sequence continues at coordinate 5,605 of CACYYO010000041.1, forward strand.
TTTAACGGTCACATCAGCCCAAACAGCCGTTGTGCCTAGCATAAAAGTCAACAAACTCCATGATAATTTTTGCATAATATTCCTCCTCTTACTGCGCACAATATAAACCATAAATTTTCAAAAAAAAAGTTATAAATGCAAATAGTTCTAGACTCGTGAAAAATATTAACTTAATATGCATATATCAAAGAGTTTAACTTTAAGGAGAAAAATCATGCCATGGACTGATGAAATGGTTGAAGACCTCAAAAAGATGTGGGATCAAGGTCTTTCAACCGGTGAAATAGGAAAACGTTTGGGTGTTTCCAAAAACTCTGTTGTCGGTAAGGTACATCGTTTGCAACTTATCGGGCGCCCTTCCCCGATTAAAAAGAAAGATGAAACTTCCGCACCAAAGAAGACGACAAAGCCGACACCCGCTGTAAATGAAAAAAAGCCGCAAAAACCGGCAGTAAAAACATCTTCTGCACCGACCCAGAAACCGGTCGACAAACCGCAACAAACCCTCAAACCTCAATATGCAGCAAAACCGCAACCAACCCCCAAAGCTGAGGTTACGCCAACACCGATAGTCAAGGAAAGCACGCCTAAATCCTTGAAAGAAAAAGAATTTGAGAACTACATGAATGTTTCTATTCCTGTAATGTCTGCCCCCAAAAAACCGGGAGATAAAATTTCCGTAACAGATTTAGATAACCATACTTGTCGTTGGCCGATTGGTGACCCTAAAGATGAAAATTTTCATTTTTGCGGCGCACCGGTCCGTATCGGGCAAACCTACTGCGAAGAACACGCAGCAATCGCTTACGTTAAAAACATTAAAAAATAAAACGCATGACAAACTTATCCAAACCTGTTGCTGTCCATTTGCACCTTTTTTATACAGATATGTGGGACGAATTGAAACAACAGTTGATAAACATCGGCAAAACGCCTTATCAATTATACGTCACTTTGGTCGCACCTGATCCTCGGTTAGAAAAGGTCATCAAAGATTTTTCTCCGACGGCTCAGGTTTGGATTGTCCCGAACATGGGGTACGACATCGGTCCGTTTATCGAATTTCTGAACCGCATCAACCTTGATGATTTCTCATATATTCTCAAGTTACACAGCAAACGTCCCTCTAACGGCACCGATACGAAACTAAATCATCTGCCGGTAACGCGTTATTATTGGAAGGTTCTGTTAAGTGAAGCTTTGATTGGTACACCGCAAATTTGGCAGCATAACCTTCAAGCCTTTACCGAAGACAATTCCTTAGGAATGATTGCTTCCCCGCATCTCATAAAAAAAGCGGATAAGAGCGATTCTTTCCTCATCCCGGAGGTGCAAAACCAATTACAAAAACTCGGACTGCCGCAGGTTAAATCATTTTCTTTCGTTGCCGGCACAATGTTTTTGGTGCAAAGTTCTCTTCTCAAAGTTATTCAACATCAATATACCATTGATGATTTTCAAATAACCGATGGACAAGTCAAAGACGGAACGCTGGCTCATGTTTTCGAACGTTTATTTGGAGCACTTATCTCTGCCCAACATAAAACCATAAAAGGCTTCCACCATAATTGGAAATTTGTGAGCAGCGCCGTCGGTAAAATAATTCTAAGATTTTTTTACCAAAAAAAATTAACAAAAAACAATAAGATAATCATAAAACTGTGCAAAATTCCCGTTTTTGAAAAAAAAATTTCATAAAAAAATGAACCTTTTGTTTTCTTCCCTCGTTATAGCAGGTGTAAGGAGAAAAAAATGACTGATATTTCTGCATTACTTCAAGAGGCTAAACCGCTCTACCGAGCCAGAAAGAAACATCGCAAACAGATACAAGCCTGTTTGTTAGCAGCCTTCTTCTTGGGAAGTTTTTCCTTCTTGGGACACGCCCCGGATTTAGACTTCAACATCGATGAGGAGCTGTACCTGACCGAAACCGGCGGTGCTATTGAAGACTTAGGGTTACCGACAGATGACTATGGATTTCTGAAAGTGAGTTAATGCAGGAAATCATTTCAAATTACAAAGGCAAAATACGTGCTATAATCAAAAAGTTAACCGGTTCATATAATGAAGATATCGAACAAATGGTTTATATTAAAACATGGCAAAGTTTTTCCTCCTACCGGGAACAAGGAAAATTGAGCCAGTGGATTGGCACGCTGACCGCCAATGTTTGCCGAGACTACTTCAAATCAAAGCAGACACGCAAAGAGCAATTGCAGGAAAATGACGAGGAGATACTTGAAAATATCGCTGATAATGTGGATCCTGAAATTTTGCTCGACAGCAAAACACGGCAAAAAATTATTTTAAGGGCTGTCAACAGCTTACCGCCGAAAATGAAAAAAGTTATCATCTTATGTGAATTTGAGGATAACAGTATCAAGCAGGCAGCACAAAAACTGGGGATTTCGGAAGGAACGGTCAAATCACGTCTCTTCAATGCCCGTAAAATATTAGCTGAAGTTCTAAAACCATTACAAGGAGAATAAAATGAAAAAATTATACTTAACTTTATTATGTGCAACCGCTTTATCTTTAGGCGCATCTTTTGGGCAAGCCAAAGAAGATAACACCATGCCCCCACCACCACAAATGGAACAAGGAGATCACTTCAAAGATATGGAAAAGCACCACGAAAAAATGCAACAAAAATTGGCTGATGAACTCAAATTAACTGATGAACAGAGAACAAAAGCCAAAGAAATGCGCAAAGCCTCACGCGAAAAAATGAAGCCCTTGCTTGATGAAATGAAGAAGACACGTGAAAAAATGGATAATCTGCGTCAAGAAAATATGAAAGCTTTTGAAGAAATCTTAACACCGGAACAAAAAGAAACCTTTGCCAAAATCAAAGAAGAACGCAAAGCTAAGTTTGAAAAGATGAAGAAAGGCCACAGACGTCATCATCGCCCAATGCCGCCGCTCCCTATGGAATAACCATAAATGACTAAAAGGATATTGAAAATGAAAAAAATAATCACAGCCTTATGCATTGTAGCTTTATCTGCAACTGTTGTCCAAGCTCGTCCCCACGGCGGCTTTCACCACCATGGGGGCTGGGGAGGACCTGCATACCATTTTGCGCCTCGTCATCACCACCACGGAAGAGACGTTGCAGCCGGCTTAGCAATTGGTCTGATCGGAGGGTCGATTCTTAATGCTGCTTTTTCTCAACCGCGAACTATAACAACAACGACATACAGTCCTGTTACCTACACACCGGCAGTCACTTATGCACCGGCAGTCGTTTCTGCACCTGTTGTTGCGCCTGTTGCGGTTAGCACATCATCGCCCTGCTACACGACGACAAACATTGTCACCGGAGCCACAACAACCAATTGCTCATCAACAATTGTAACCGGAAATTACTTCATTCAATAATCCTCTTCATCTGCCCTCACACCCCACAAATCACCACCGTGATTTATGGGGTGTTTTACAAAAAATTTACCTCTTTGCGCTATAGCTAAATGCAAAAGCAACAAACGCAAATATAAAACTGGGAGACTCGCTATGATGTTTGATGAAGAGGTGTTATTCACCTATATCGGATATGCAGCAGGATTAGCAACTATTCTAACCTTCACCATACAGATTCTAAAAATCATTGAAACCAAAAATGTTGCTAGTTTATCTTCATACATGTACACGATATATTCTCTTGGCCTCGTTTGTTGGGCAGCATACGGCATTTACATCGAAAACTGGCTTATTGTTTTTGCTAACCTGATAACATTCTTTTTCACATTTGCGATTCTCATGCTCATCATATACTATGACGCTGAAGACAAAATCGAGCGCGCTCGTCGCGATGAATTAACTTATGTCTTCAACCGCAAATATTTCGAACAAACGGTTCCTGTCAGAATTGCCGAAGCAAAGACGGTTAATCAACATTTTGCAATTATGCTTGTCAGCCTGGCAAATTCCACCGCCACAGCAAAAAAATATGGCAAAAAAATAGGAAAAAAACTCTTAAAAACTTTAGCGAAAACTTTAGAGAAAGATTTACGTGAAACAGATATGGTCGCAAGAATAGATGACAATAAATTTGCTGTTTACTTAGCCGGAACCGATAATAAATCGGCAGAAATTGTCGCTACTCGCTTGTATAACAATATCCAATTTAATAAAATTAAAATTAACAAAGAACAAGAATTATCTCCCGATGTTAAAATGGGTATCTGCACATCTGAGCACGGCGAAGATATGGAAGAACTGATGCAAAAGGCCGATAAAACGCTTAAAGCAATAACCGTTAAAAGCCCGAGTAAAATAAAAATCTGTAAAGAATAAGTCTCCCGAATACCGCAATGCAAAAGTTGCGGTATTTTTTTAACCAAATAATAGTGATATTTTAACTTTTTTTTGCTACGCTAAGGAAATAGTTGAACACAATAGCGGAG
>CACYYO010000041.1:10065-18638 GCA_902778645.1 uncultured Rhodospirillales bacterium
CAACCACTTTGACTTCTGGCTGGTTTTTAATGCTGTTGTCACCTATTTATGCATAAGCTGCTGCCTAAAATACAGATATCTGATTTATTGGCCGCACACACAGATTTTTTTGTTCAGCGTTGGAATTTCTTGGTTGCTTTGGGTATATAAGCATTTCTGCAAACACGCTTTAGCGGTTATTACCGATGAAAGTATTAAAATAGACTACTGCAATCCACTCCCTTGGAGCGATGTTGAATCTGCTGAAGAACGAATGATTCGTATGGGTTTCAAAAAAATAAAAGTAATTATTATCAATCCTAAACCGGATATTGATTACCACTACAATTTTCTCCAAAAACACAACGGGGCTTTCACGGCATTTTCTCTGCCGTTATACCCTGTCATTACAATAGACGAAGCCATAGAGTTGCGACGACTGATAGCAGAAAAAGTCCCATACAGCACATTGCCCTATGAGAGTACAAAATAATGATTTCTCGTGATGATACAGAAATTTTAGCCGCACGCGTCCATCAAATCTGGGCGCGTTGGTTTTTGCACTATAGTCAAAATGCAACCCCTCAAAACATGCAACGCTGGGCAAAACTCGCACACACAAGTTACGAACAACTTCCAGAATCAGAAAAAGAAAAAGATCGAGAGATTCTAAGAGCATTACTTGGAACTAACAAACAGCCTTTGAAATAGCCTCATCAATCGCTTTTGCCAACTGGTCAGCACAAGAGGTCCCTTTCCCCGCGCAATCATTTCCCTTAAGCAACCCTGCAACTTCTCTTGCATCATGCCCTTCGACAAGTTTTGCAACCGCTTGCGTATTCCCCGGACAACCACCGAAAAACCGCACATTATGCAATTTGCCGTCCTCTATCTCAAAACAAATTTCACGGACACAAACCTTTTCCGTCTTGTAGCTGTAAGATGTCATATAAAAAATCCCCTAGTATCAGAATGATTAACGCTCTATCCAAAGAACACTCTCAAGCATCCATACTAATTAAAAACGGCGCTGTTCGGTTGGCTTGAGCTAACGCTCTGCGCCGCACAGGCGTTCATTGCCTAAAGGCAACCGGCGTTCTCTCGCCCGCCTTTCACTGGTAGTCGAACTCCCGTTTCGGGCGTTCTCACTCAAGCATCCATACCAATTAAAAGAGCCACCTCACGGTGGCTCTTTTAATTGGTGGGCGCTGAGAGGTTCGAACTCCCGACCCTCTCGGTGTAAACGAGATGCTCTTCCAGCTGAGCTAAGCGCCCATTCACACAACAGAAATGCTTATACACTCATAAAAAAAATTAATCAAGCAAAAAATGACGCAAAAAAAACAAATTTCTTTCACCACAAAAAAAGCGGTCATTTCTGACCGCTTTTTTTCAACAATAATACCGACATCCGTCAGGACGAAATCATATTCACAATGTTATTTCTTGTTGTTTACAGAGTTCTGTAAAGCTTTACCGGCTTTGAACTTAGCTTGTTTACGAGCCGGAACTTTAATTGTTGCACCGGTACGAGGATTACGAGCCGTTGTTGCAGAACGCTGAGATACAGCAAATGTACCAAAACCAACCAAACGAACTTCGTCACCTTTCTTCAAAGCTTTAGAAACAGAATACAAAAAAGCATCCAATGCTTTTGCTGATGCTGTTTTCGTTAAACCGGTTTCGCTAGCAATGCTAGAAATCAATTCATTTTTATTCATTATAAAGGTCTCCCTAAAATGTATTAAAACTCAAGGACAACAAGCCTTCGCGCCCTTACATAAAAATTTAAGCGTCAAAAAAAATGAGAGTCAAATAAAATAACAAGTTTTCAGCTATAAATGTCGAAAATATCAACATTTTTTATTAAAAACCCCTCTTCATATCGCCCATAAGGGGCAAATTTCACGAATTTTAATAATTTAGCGTATCTCCACAACCGAGTCGTTTTCTATTATATACAAAATTCGGATTCTTTTTTTAAGGCTTGCTTTTAAAGTAAGATTTTGTTAATAATTAGATAGTCACCTTTTTTTACAAAGGAGAACCGGAATGCTCAAAAACTTCTACATCTTCCGCAACGGACAAAGTTCTCACAATCTTGCCGGGCGTTTACAGGGGCAAAGTAACGATTCTGTCCTGACCGACGCCGGAATTTCCCAAGCCATTAGCACTGCTGATTTTCTCAAAGACAAGCAAATTGACGTTATCATGTCCAGTCCGCAACGCCGTGCCAAACAAACGGGAAGCATCGTTGCCAAAAGATTAAAGACACCGATTTATTATGACAGTCGCCTGATTGAAGCGAACATCGGTCGTTTTGACGGCGCACTCATCAATAAACTATCGCAAAAACACCGTCAAACCCTATCCCGCTGGCACAGGGAGGAGTCAAAGACGGCCCGTTTTGAACACGGCGAAAGCAAACAAGAATTACGGTCTCGTCTTATCGCAGCCCTCAAACAATATGCTGACAGTCCATGCCGAAACATTGCCATATCCAGCCACAATTTCTCGATACTGGAGATTTTGCAAAGCCTGCACATACAAAAAGACAATATTCTTAATGGAGAGATTATCCACCTTCAATATGATGGCTCACAGTGGAATTATATTCAGCAGTAGCGATTTTATATTTCCTCAAACTCGTCTTTACCGACTCCGCACAACGGACAAACCCAATCATCAGGAAGTTCCTCAAAAGGAATATCGCCATCGTATTCGTACCCGCAAACCTTGCATACCCAACGTCTTTTATCTGTCATAGCCGCTTCTCCTTATCTGTTTATCGCTACATAAATATGTCGTTTACGGGCAAAAACAAGGGGTTAATAATGAGGGGGTGGCGTTTCTTCATTTTGTGGTTTGACGGTATCATTTTCCAGAATCGATAAAAGATATTGATTTTGTCGCAACAAATTATCAATTTGCTTCCCTTGCAAAATAACGACCTGATTCAAATCCTCAATAACTTTATCCTGATTCGTAATCGCCACTTCTATATCTATCAAGCGTTTTTCAATATCTGTCATAAATAAGCTCCTATAACTAAGGCTATTTTATGCCTTCTGCCAGCAAATGCAAGCAAAAAACTGACCTGAAAAATTTTCACGTATGTACCCAAAGGAGTCGTTCAAAATATGCAAAAATTTTACCTTCTAACTCCTTCAATTTTCGACATATTTAAAAAGCTGTGTATACTATATATAGTTTATTTACTTTTTATTAATACTATATATAGTACATTATAGTTAATAAAACACAACCAAAGGAGAATAAAAAATGACCGTTATTAATATAGAAGATATTAAATTATCAGATGAAGAAAGACAACCTTGCGAAATTTGGACTCGCGTTATGGGCTACCATCGTCCGGTATCTGAGTTCAACAAAGGTAAAAAGTCTGAGTTCTACTCTCGCGTCTGCTTCTGCGAAAGCAAAGCAACGGCCGAGCATGAACCGGTTATGTCTTGCGCGTGTGCTGCTGAATAATTCATAATTAACTCCAAAGAAAACCCCGCCTGTGAAAGAGCGGGGTTATTTTATTATATTTTTAACCTCAAAAAAGCCCCCCTCTTTGGGGTTGCTTTTTTTTGGTCATCTTCACTCGATATAATTAAGATGTTTTCAGACGAAGACATAATTGCCATTGAATCGGTTAAGAAAATACTGAATAAGAAAAAAGAACGATAAAAATATAACATCTGTTTTCTGCATTACTATTGCAAAAATATTTTACTTTATTCCATAAAACGATTACAATTCCACAACATATAAAATAAAGATATAAATAAAAGGAAAATTAACTATGGAAATGCCAGAAAAAATTATATCTGAAAGATTAATCTTAGAACGTCCTTTTCCTGCAAGTTTTGAATTAGCAGAAGAAATTTTTGCTAAAGTGGAAACTTCTCGCTCAACTTTGCGCTTATGGTTACCATGGGTTGATAAGACGCTTCGTGCAGAAGACGAATTTACGAACTATCTCGCAACATATTGTCTTGATGGCTGGAAAAATAAGAGCGGTTTTCCATACATTATCCGTCTAAAAGACACTAATGAATTAATTGGAGGCATTGATTTAATGTCTGTTAACGAACAAAGCAAATCAGGAGAAATCGGTTACTATTTATGTAATTCTGCGGTTGGATTTGGATACATGCAAGAAGCTGTCAAATCTCTGGAAAAAACAGCTTTTGAGGCAGGATTGAACCGAATTGTAATTAAAAATGATACAAAAAATACTCGTTCAGTTAACGTTGCCAAGCATTGCGGCTACCACCTTGATGGCATCATGCGCCAAGACAGATGGAGTGACATATCCCAAGAATTGAGAGACTCCAATGTATTTTCTAAATTAAAAAACGAAGCAAATTAATCTAACAGCTCTCGCTGGTTCGCGTCCTATGCTATCGCATTCCAGGCACAAAAAGAGCCGCCCAAATTGGCGGCTCTTTTTGTGTCTTGGTCGAAGTGACTGGACTCGAACCAGCGACCTCTACGTCCCGAACGTAGCGTTCTACCAGGCTGAACTACACTTCGATTCTGCGAGTCGTATTAATAGCACATAAATTTTAATATGCAAGTCTTTTATTTTTTTTAAGATTCGGGTTGGATAATTAAAAAAAATATCAATATATATCAATGCATTATAAAAATATTACCTATATTAACAAAAAAAATTTAAACAAAAAATTGACAAATTTATTTTTTTGTGATACATAAGATGCAGCCTTTCGGAAAGTATATGTTCAAACAACTTTTATTTGGAGTTAAAAAATGAAAAAATATTTAGTCTTAGCAACCATGTTTTTTGTAAGCGCTTGTGCAAATGGTCCTATTGTTGGTGATGATGATTGCACATACCACTCTGCACCACGTAAAACTTATCGTGCTGAAGAACCTCGTCCGCAACCTGCTCCGGCTCCTGTCGTTATTCAACGTCCGGCACCATGTAGCCAAGCTGTCGTAGCTCCGGCCCCTGTCGTCGTTCAACAACCGACACCTTGCAATGGTTGCAATCCGACAGTAAAAGCAACTCGTGAACCGGTTGAAATCGTTTACAAGAAAGTTATTTATACCACAACTTATGAGCCCAAAACAACTTCTGAAGTAACTTATGAACGTGAAGCTGTTAAAAACGCTCAAGTACAAGAAGTAGCTGTTCAACGGCCGGTTGAAGTTGTTGTTCAACGCCCTGTTACGAAAGAAATCGTTGTTCAACAACCGCAGGTTTCTCGTGTCATCGAAACTCAAGTTTCACAAGAACCTGTAAAGATCTCTGTTGAAGAAGTTAAATAATTTCTCCTCATCTCTAGAGAACAAGCGAGTCGGATCCCCATACCGACTCGTTTTTTATACCCCAAAAAAACCCCCCGATACCTATCGGGGAGTTCAATTAAACAAAAATCTTTTATAGCAAAGAAATATGATTCGCCGCCGGGCGACCACGATCATCAAAAATATCAAAACTGACTTCTTGTCCATCAACCAAACGACGCAACCCAGATTGTTGAACCGCCGTCACATGTACAAAAATATCTTTTGAAGTATTCGGGGCTTGGATAAAACCATACCCTTTCTTTACATTAAACCACTTCACAGTTCCTTTAAGCATAACTCTTAATCCTTTTGTTAATTAAACTCTACTTGCCCGGCTAACTTTTTATGAGATAGTCAAGACAAAATAAGTATAACCACCTTGGAATAAAAGAAAATACGCTAAAAATCGGATTCGGTAATCGAAAAAATAGGACACACCCTAGATAAACTCATCAACATCTTCTCTTTTTTCATCTTCTTCATAAAGATTCTTCAAATACGGATTATCGGCCTTATCATCAACCGAAGACATAGCTTGGTTATTACCATAAATACCAACACTTTTATCTTGAACAACAGAAGAGTGAGCCTCGTCATTATCAAATAGAGGACTTAAATTTTTTGAGATTTGAAGATTATTATCCAAAACTTGTTGAGAAACCGATTGTGAACCAAAGTCTTCTTGCTCTTTCATCTGGCGAGAAAAATATTGCCGTCCCTCGGAATCTGTATCATCAGCCACAAGCACGCTGTTCGTCGTATCAATTGTTTCCACAAACGATTGACGTCCGGATGCGGCCTCATATCCGCCTTTGACCGACGTACTGTAAGACGCCGAGACTTTTCTGGTAGACGTAACACTCATGGTTTTTCTCCCATTTATAACTATAGTATATCATAAAAAACAATGGCTTGCAATAAAAAAACGTCATTTCAAAAGGATAGGAGAATTATTACAAAAGAAAGAAGAAAAAAAATAAATTCTTAAGAGGAATTTATCCTAAAGGAGGCTCAGTTAAGCCATACATGACCAAGTAATTTGCGAAAAATCTGCATTAGTAACCCAAAGAGCACACAAAAAATAAAAATGGGATAAATTCGGAAAATAGTAGGCGTTGAGGGAAAAATTACCGCAGCGTACATAGAGGTACGTGAGGATAATTTTTAACGAAACAACGCACTAGTTTCCAATTTAGCACATTTTTTAGAGTTTTTTACAAAAAACTCGGATATTGTGACAAGTAGTAGGAGTTAAGGATGAAAGTACCGCAGCGTAGTCAGACCTACGTGAGGACACTTTCATTCCGTAAACGACACACTAATTGTCCAATAGACGAGTTTTTTACTTGAAGGATTGAACAAGCGACCCAGCCAACACATACCACCCATCAATCAAAACAAAGAAAATCACCTTAAACGGTAACGCCAAAACCGACGGGGGCAACATCATCATACCCATAGACATGAGAATAGAGGCAATCACCATATCAATAATCAAAAACGGCACAAAAATTAAAAAACCTATCTCAAAAGCACGACGCAATTCACTGATCATGAAAGCCGGAATAACAATTTTGAGCGGAATATCCTGAACATTTTCCACCGGCTTTTCTTTTGCCAAATCCGTAAACAACAACAAATCTTTTTCGCGTGTATTACGAACCATAAACTCTTTGAGGGGTTGTGAGGCTTTTTCCAAACCTTCCATCACTTCAACCTTTTCATCAAACATGGGTTTAATCCCCTGTTCCCAAGATTTTTCAAAAGTAGGCGCCATAATAAAAATCGTTAAAAACAAAGCCAACGAAATCAGCACCATATTGGGCGGCGTTGAGTTAGTGGCTAAAGCACTGCGTGTTATAGAAAAGACAACGACCAAACGTGTAAATGAGGTCATCATCACTAAAATACTCGGTGCAATTGAGAGGACGGTAATCAGCATAATGATATTAAAGATACGTGCAGCCGCCGACCCGTTAGCCGTTGCGCCATCAACACTCAAAGACATTGTCTGTGCGGCAGCAGGCATAATCATGCCCAAACACACAAAACCAACCAACAACAAAATAACGGCACATTTTTTAATCATTTTTTTTTACTTTCCGAGTATTGAGAACCTCATTTTGCGAAGCTCCGAGCAGTAATAAATATTCATCATCATCACAACGAACCAACGCCAGCGTATTGCGTGCATCCAATCTTTTTGCCTCGACCACAGACAATCGAGAATGGTTTACAACTTTTTTAAATAATGAAATTTTAGTGCTTCTGCCCCCCCAAAACCGAACAAGCCAAGCCACTAAAAACATTAAGCCGACGACAAAAGCAAGAGATAAAAAAGCCTGTAAAAACAACATATAACTTTCAAAATCCATAGAGCAAAAAAAGGTTGACCACAGACTTTCTCATAACATATTGCCAATTAAATAGCAATATGCTACCCCTAACCTATGAACAACAAAGACACAAATAATAATCTCCGCACCACCAAAGATTTACAATCAATATCTCTGGCTTTGCGCCCTTTAACAAAACAAATTCTTGGCAACAAAGGCTTTGTTGAAGCGGATATTATCCTGAATTGGGGAGAAATTATCGGCGAAGAACTTGCCGAATATTGTTTTCCGCAACGAATTGAGTTTCAAAAAGAAAAAAAGAACAATGGATGTCTTCATCTGGAAGTTCCTTCAGGAGCATTTGCTGTTGAAATCCAGCATCGCGAGAAATACATCCTGAATAAAATCAACACATACTTCGGATACAATGCCGTCTCCTCAATAAAAATAATGCAAAATAACCGATTACAACGACCTCCTGAAAAGAAAGCCCCCCAGGAAAAGACCGAAACAACAGAACTTTCTCCCCAAGAGGAACAACAAATAAAAAATTTAAGTTCCGAAATAAATAATCAAAATCTAAAAGAAATTTTAATAAAGTTGGGGCATAGTGTATACGCAGATAACCATAAAAAAAGAGAAAAAACATGACATTTGAAAATATACTTAAGAAAATTAGTGCAATTGCAGCAGCATTTATCATTTACTTTTTATGTGCAGGATTTTATTTGAGCCTGAAGGGTTTTGTGATGCAACCCAACGGAGAAATCGTTTTGGTCAAAGAAGTTCAGGCAGCATCTGACATCAGCACACTTGCCAATCCGATTGACAAAACAATAGCTCTGACATTGCCGACAGGTCCTGTTCTAGGATCCGACAATGCACCCGTCACTGTTTATGAATTTTCATCACTCAACTGTGGACATTGCGCAGATT
>CACYYO010000042.1 GCA_902778645.1 uncultured Rhodospirillales bacterium
AACAATCCTGTGAATTGTTTTTATGAGCCAAGCAATGAGACTTGCTTTTGTGAGCTAGCGTATGCGACGCGAAACAAAAGCTTTAGTCGGAATTGGTACGTGAGCATTTTCTCATCTCGCTAACGACGCACTAGTAACCCATTATACAAGTTTTTTACTTGATGTAGTTAAGCAACGACAACTTCGATACCTCAGACAACACCGTGTAAGAAGCCTCTAACGAGCTCTCGGATAACAAAAGTTTAACGGCAGCTTCTTGTTTGTCAGCATCTTTCAGTGTACTGATATTATTCTCTAAATTAGAGGCTGCCAATTTTTGGTTCTCAACAACCTTGTTCAAAACGGTATATTCAGCACTGATTTTAGCGGTTATGGAATACAAACTGCTGTTTTTCCCGCTGGCAATATCGCCGGCACCACCCACGGCACTACTGATGAGTGTCATGGCATCTTCGACCAAACGAGCTGTTTTTTGACTATCTATAGCACCGGTCTGCAGAGGATCAGACATATCAACAATATGCCCTTGTGCAATCTGCCCCAAAGCTCTGAAAATCTTTTCAAAGGCCGGATCACTGGCTTTTATATCAAAACTGATAGTCTGACTTTCGGAAATACGTTGATTATACTCCAAATCTCCGCCTTGGAAATATGATTCGGCAGAAATTGACCATTTTTTATTATTCGTCACATCTTTAGTCGGAAATCTGGCTTCATCAGCCTTGACATAGAGTTCTTTGCCATCATCACTGATACCGAGGACTGTGGCCGTCGGAGCTAAGTTATTATCCGCAAAACCATCGAGATTAATAACGGTCCCGATTGGAAAAGACTTACTAACCACAACGTCATTATCCGGAGATAAGGTAACCGTATCCTCAATAACCGAATGTCCTTCGGCATCTGTCTCAAAGGTTACTGTCCGCCCGTCAGCAGAAATAGACTTAATGACATAGGCCTTAGCATTATTACCCAAATCAGGATTATCGCCGCCCAAAATTATTGAATCCCCCTCATGCAGAGAACTGAATGCGCCGTATTCGGTAGCCTTCATCGTATTGGATGCACTGTCAAGCGTAACGGAGCCGGTATTAGCGGTATTCATGACAATCGCTTGTTTTGCGAAACTTTGCGCTGCTGTAATAGTTTGCTTTCCGCCGACCTGTTCAAAATGCAAATCCCCGGTAACCGTCGAATCAACCGACAAGTTTGACAATACGGCTGAGGATGAAGACGGATAAAGAGTGTTGACGCCATCATAATACTGTTGAAACTCATTCAAATTGGCATAATCAAACTTAACCGGTCGCGTACTTGAACCACCGCCGTAAATATATTTACCGGCAACATTGCTGTTTAAGGTATCGGCAATCATCTGCATTGTCGAAAAAGCAATTCGTTGCACATTTTCGAGCGCCAGTAGTTGCTCAGAATTCATGGTATGAGGTGTCCCCATCTTCACAGACGATTTTGTCGGTTCCTCACTGAGCAGGGTTGAATAACCATCCACACTATACAGCGGAAAAGAAATCTTTTCATTTTCTTCCGAATACTCAACACTCGGAACTTTATCCGCAACGGCTTGCATAATCTGCTTAGCATCAGTTGCCGCCGCAATATTAATATTCGTATCCCCATCAGTATTTGCGAAAGTATAGGTTGTCCCGCTGATCGTCAGGGTTTTACCCATATAATCGGCAACATTATCACTTGTAAAACTCAACTGCCCGCCGGTTGCATCAGGAGAAATCTTTTTCAAATCCGTCCCGTTTAAGTCAGTCAAAGCCGTTTTCACATCTGCCAACGCGTCTGTAATTGTCTGGATAGCCAAATTTGACGTGTTCAACGTAATGTTAGCCAACTTATTATTTTCCATAAATGTATTGGTCAACTGCAACGTTGATTCCATCGAAACAATGTTGTAGGCTTTCATCCCATAGCCGGAATATTCCTGATGCTTTAAGCCGGACATAGATTGATAAGTGTACTTGTCCACCAAATTGCGATGATTTTGAATGGCAGCGGACATATTCATCATATTAGAATAAGTAGGAACTCTCATTTTTCATCTCCTTCTTACAAAGCATTGAACAGAATATCAATCAGCTCACGACTGGCACTCCAAACTTGAGCACATGCGGCATAACTTTGTTGATAAACAATCAGGTTAGCCAATTCTTCATCACTATCGACACCGCTCATCTGGGCTTGTTTATTAGCTAAAGAACTGACCAAACCATTCTGGTACTCATAGTCTTTTGCAGCAGAACTGGTCTGACTGGCAATGCCACCGACAAATGTTGAAGCGTAATCAGCCAAAGTCGTCGTTACTTTAGCCAGTGATCCGGCTTGTCCAAACGTCTGCTCTTTAGCAAATGCCCGAGCCATTTGGTTGGCGATACTGTTATTACCCTCATTTAATTGGTATTTTCCGGTTGTAATATTAAATTCCGGAGAACCGACGGTCATCAAACTCGGATTAACATGAATATCTTCACGAACCTGAATTTTTGAGGCGGCATTACAATAAGAAACCCCCAAGCCGATACGGCTCAAAAAGCCTGTAATTTCTCCATTTTGGGCAACCTCGCTGATTTCCATCTGTTCACCGCTGGCATTTGTCAACTGCAACATATAACCATTACCATTCGGGATGAGTGAAGCTTTTAATTGTTTATTCAAAACCGGATCCTGATTGATTTTATCAACGATTGTCTGTAAAGAATCACCTTGAACAACAGTCAAATCCGCATTTAAGGTCGGGGTCTTGATATTTAAAGTTACCGGTGATGTAACACCTAAAGCCACATTTTTACCCATAACATTAGATTCATAGATATACTCATTAGCTTCAGTCACAAAGAAATCATTCATACCTAAAAAGGCCGAAAATCCTGAAAACGTTCTGTCAGCGACACCATCTTCATTGTTATCCATCGTAATAACAGCCGGTGTTTGCTCACTACCGATAGTAGAGGTCGCCGTATCCATCATTGAAAAATAGTAATTACTGTCACCGGTTTGGATGCTGACACGCCCGTTAAACGGATCAATTGTGGCTGACCCCAAAGGCAAGGTCTGTTTAATCCAGGTATCAATACGATTAACCATAGCAGTAACCGACTCCCCGTTGTCTGGGAAACCAAGATCACCAACTAATGCAGCTGTCGCAATCTGGTTACCTTCAGTATCAAAGATAGACAAACGGACATCACCTTTTTCAATCTTAACCGTTTGAGTATCCGGTGTGATAAAACCGCGACTTCCGCTAATGGCTGTCATTGTCCCCGGAAAAGATGTTCCCTGATTATGAATGGCATTGATTGTATCACGCATAACACCGGCCAACTCATCCAATTGTGTCTGCAAAGAGGGTAAAATACTGTCACGAACATCAATTAACCCTTTAAGTTCACCATTTTGAATAGAAGTGGTAATATCTTGATCATCAACCATAATCGGATTAATGTTCCCGTTAGCATAAGAAATATCCGTTGCCGCACGCGCAACCGCACCATGGGACAAATGATGAGGATCTTTATCAAGCAAAGCCACACCACCTCGGGTCTGAATAACAACTTCACCATTTTCACGAGCATAATAGGAAATATCAATATATCCGCTCAGTTTTTTCAAGGCCTCATCACGCTGATCTTCCAAATCAGCAGCCCCGTCATACCCCAAAGCTGTATACTTTACAATTTGATTATTCAAATTAGCAATAGAATCTATCTGAGAGTTAATTTGATTGCAAATTTCTTGGATTTCCATATCGGCATCACCGCGCAAGCTCTGAATTTCCGTTGAGATACTGTTCATACGCTCTGTCAAATTGATAGCATCGGCAACCAACGCATAACGGTTTGTTGAAGAAGTCACATCGGTCGCCAAAGTTTCAAAACTGGACTGCAAATCGGCAACATTTGCCGCAATTGAATTATTATCGGCAGGAGATCCCAACAAATTTTCCGTCTTACTCAAATAGTCATGAGATTTATTTAAATGACCGTTCTGGGAATTTGCCATCAGATAACTTCTCAACAAGCTTTGATCAACCGTGCGTCCTGCCGGTTTTAATTTAACACCGGCACCGAAACCGGCCAAAACATTACTCTGCTGAGCCGCAGTTTTACGTGTATAACCTTCTGTATCGACATTGGCCAAATTACCGCTGACAATACTGATTTGCGATTGGGCGACATGCATACCGCTTAAAGCGCTGTTTAATCCTGATACTAATGCCATGGTTCCTACTCCTAAAGTGTTCTGTTGACAGCCATTGCACTATTACGGTTGCTTAACGGCGCATATGTACCGTGAGCCCCGTAAGAAGTTGCTTGCGCAACTGCGGCCATTTTCGTCGCATCAACAATTGCACCGACAACAGTTTTACTGGCTTCCATTCTGGTTTTTAATAATAAATCATTTTCTCTGAATAACTTTTCTAGTTCCAAAGAATTGTGTTTCAATTGCTCTTTAACCCCTTCGGCAACTCCCTTCAGCTCTTCCTGGTGTTTAATAAAAAAAGCAACCATTGTGCGATAAGCCAAAGACAATTTACTCTTTTGCTCCAACAAAGCCGAAACAGCATCAACGTCAAAAGCATTCAAGGCTTGGTTTTCCTGACGCAATACATTACTGAAGTTAACCAAAACCTCATTGTAATCGTCAATCTTCTGGAGCAACTCTGTTTTTCCTGTTTCTTCCATAGCGCACCTCTACTTTGCTGTTACATAACCCTGAGAACTCATCTCTTGCATAGCAAGAATAGATGACATAACCTGATCACTTACCCCGATTGTTCCGCTTTTTGCCATCAACTTACCATATTCGTTAAACAACATAGAACGGAAAATCTTTTCGGCCGAACCACCACCGGTCACACTGTTCGGAGCAACTCCATCAAACATAGACTCTAAAGTCGTTGTGATAAAAAAGGCTTCAAAATCTTCAGCTGCCTGACGGGCTTCTTTCATATCAAACGCCTTGCCCTCACCCAATTTAACATGCGGTTCTGCCTGCAAACTGTAGCGAACTTGCGCTGAATCTGTTATGTTACCGAGCATTGTCATCTTAAATCACCTCAATATCTGCCTGTAAAGCACCACTGGCTTTAATAGCTTGTAAAATACTGATTAAATCGCGCGGCGTAACCCCTAAAGCATTCAGCCCGTCAACCAATTCCTGTAAATTAACGCCGGTATCTAACACACTCAACTTACTGTCAACATCTTCATTAACATCAATAACTGAGGTTGCCCCGACAACCGTCTCCCCGTTTGTAAACGGTAAAGGCTCTGCCACAAACGGAACTTCCGTAATCTTAATTGTCAAATTACCTTGAGCAATCGCTAACTTATTGATTTTAACATCCTTTCCGATAACGATAATCCCTGAGCTTTCATCAATAACCACACGTGCCGTCTGATCAGGTTCGACTTGAAGTTGTTCAATATTCGTCATCAAAGCAACCAAGTTATCTTTATATTGCTGCGGAACATTAACCTCCACCGTCGCCGGATCCAAAGCTTTCGCTTTCATTTCCCCAAGCATAGCGTTAATGGCATTAGAAACACGACGTGCTGTCGTAAAATCAGGATTACGCAAAGCAATTGTGATTTTATCCAAACTGTCAAATTCAAAATTAACTTCGTTCTCAATAATTGCTCCGTTCGCGATACGCCCTGAGGTCGGAACACCTTTACTGACCGAAGTATTACCGGCCACTGCGGAAACACTGGACGTCGCAATTTGTCCTTGAGCAACAGCATAAACTTCTCCGTTCGCTGCAATCAAAGGTGTTGCTACCAACGTGCCACCCTGCAAATTCTTTGCATCCCCCATTGCGCTGACGACGACATCAATACGTGTCCCCTGGCGGGCAAACGGCGGCAAACTGGCTGTAACCATAACTGCGGCAATATTTTTTGCTTTTAATTGCCCGTCACGAGCATTAACCCCGATATTATCTAACATCGAGATAATGCTTTCTTTAGCAAAATTGATTGATTTAATATTGTCACCTGTCCCGTTCAAACCGACAACTAAACCGTAACCGATTAACTGGTTTTCACGTACACCCTCAAAATCAGCGATATCTTTAACACGAGAGCTGGCAAAAGCAACCGAAATGTTTCCCCATACCCCTGTCAAAAACACCAAAGCGACAATGTATTTTCTCAAATTTAACATGGTTTTCACCTTTAATTCATTCATTTAGATGAATATATGCAAATATCGTGCCAATTTTCACAAAAGCATAGCAAATTATTTTTAACACTCGACATCTATATTCAACAACAGAAAACAAGGAGATATAATATGCCACAAAATTATGATATTTCACACATAAACAGAAAATTTCGCAAAACCAAATCCGGCATTATTTTTATGAATATCGCAAAAGAACGCATACAAATCGCCCTGGATCTGGTGCAAAAACACTTAAACGAGGTCGAATACATTGTCTGGATAGCGCCTTCAAACTTTCTGAAAACATTAATATACACAAATGCAATCAAAATGAACAGTCAGTACTTCAAAAATCGTATCAAATACTGGTCTGCAGAAACCATATCCACTTCCGGCAGCAGATACCTTGATCTTTACAACTTCGCACAAAATCATAAAACATTTTGTATTATAGATGAAGCTTTAACTTTCAAAAACTTGGAAACGGGACGAACACAAAGACTGCTCTTTCTCAGCAATCTGTTCACCTACAAATTACTCCTTTGCAGTGCTCCCGCCACACAAGGACTGATTGATTTTTACACTCAACTTGAATTTTTAGATTCTAAGATATTGAGAATGAATGAAAAACAATTCAGCAATATATTTATGCCTTACCGCTATCAAAGTTACATGGTTCTCAAACATTGGTCACGACCCAAAGATGAAAAAAAACTCCTCAAGGCAATGAAACCATATATTCTGGGATATGATATCAAGCCCAAATACATTATTAATCATCATAACTTTTTTTTCGATCTGACATCCAAAGAACGAGAAAACTATCTTTACGAAAAAAAGCTTTTCATCAAAAACAAAAAACGCATTGTTTTCATGGATTTAGTACAACATTTTCAACGCATTTATACATTTGCGCAAAGCAAGCTTTACAAACTGCAAGATCTCATCCGACAAATCGTCAAGCGCAAAGAAAAAGTTCTTATTTATTGCAAATACGTAGATGAAATCGACTGTATCATAGAATCTCACGTTCTTGATGGTCTCCCTTATTGTATTCTCAAAGGAAGATCAAACAAACGACTCGCCATAAAAGAATTTGAACACAAAACAGACATTATGTTTTGCACTTATGGTGTGGAAAAGTTCGGATTAGATATGCAAATTTGTAATAATATTATATACTACTCTCAAACTTTTGACTACCGCTACAAGATACAAAGTCTTGATTCTGTCGTGTTTGAAGGATTTCCAACCCACATAAATACGTATGACTTTTGGGTCAACACCAACCTTGAACACCTGATGAGAGACAGTCTTGAACACAAAAAAGTACTGTTATCAAACATATATGGAAACATGACAAAAACTGAGGCCTTACAACTGTGAAAAAATATCTTGATATAAACGTATATGACGCTTTGCAAAACAGATTAAAATATATTTTTGACAATTTTGACAATATATATGTGTCATTTTCCGGTGGCAAAGACAGTGGTTTACTCTTAAACTTGGTTTTAGACTATAAGCGCCGCCACAATATCACAAAAAAAATCGGCGTTTTTCACCAAGATTTTGAGGCACAATACCAAGCCACAACCGACTTTGTCGAAAAAATGTTTCTTCAAAATTTGGACGATATCGAGCCTTACTGGTGCTGTGTTCCGATGGGCTCTCGTTGCGCCGTCAGTAATTTTCAAATGTACTGGTATCCTTGGGATGACCTGAAACAGGAGGAATGGGTACGTCCGATGCCGCAACATCCTTTTGTCATCAATCTGCAAAATCACAAGTTTGATTTCTACAAATACAAAATGGCACAAGAAGATTTTTACACAGAGTTTGCCCTTTGGTACGCCCGACAACACAAAGGAAAGAGTGTGTGCTTACTCGGGATCCGTGCTGATGAATCGCTTAACCGTTATCGCGCCTACGCCAATGACAAAAAAGTCACTTTTGGCAAGGGCAAATGGACCACAAAAATTAATAATAACCTATATAACGCCTACCCTCTTTACGATTGGACGACCGAAGATGTCTGGATTGCCAACGGCAAATTTGAATTTGAGTACAACAAAATCTACGACTTATTCTACAAAGCCGGTTTAACAATCCATCAAATGAGAGTAGCCAGCCCCTACCACGAAAGTGCCAAAGAGAGCCTGAACTTATATCGTGTTTTGGACCCCAAAACATGGGTTAGAGTTGTCGCCCGCGTTCAGGGCGCCAATTTCGGCGCTATATATGGCAACACCAAAGTCCTGGGCAGCCGCCGATTTGAACTTCCTCCGGGGCACACATGGCGCTCCTACGTTAAGTTTTTACTGGCAACTTTGCCTGATGAAGTCCGGGAAAACTATATCACCAAGTTTAAAACATCGATTCGTTTCTGGTGGAAACATGGTGGCGTTGTCAATGAAGACGCCATCAAAGAATTAGAAGCCTGCAATTACCACATCCGCAACCGTGGTAAAGGATCACGCTCAGACAAAGACCAGATTGTCTTTTTAGGAACACCGGATGATACCGATGACATTAAATCAACCATCGATATTCCGTCTTGGAAACGTATGGCCATCTGTATTCTCAAGAATGACCATCTGTGTAAACACATGGGATTTGCACAAACCAAAAAGCAGACGGAACGTGAACGAATTTTAATTGAAAAGTATAAAAATCTGTAAGGATAAAGACATGAAAGATAAAAATGAATTTTTAAGCCCGGTTTACAATGTAAAAGCCGTACCGATTGAAAAAGTAAAAGCCAACGAATACAACCCGAACCGTGTTGCTCCGCCCGAATTAAAATTATTGGAATTGTCCATTTGGGAGGATGGCTACACACAACCGGTTGTCTGTTATTATGACAAAGACAACGACGAGTATATTATCGTCGATGGTTTCCACCGCTACACAATTATGAAAACCAGCGAACGTATTTTCAAACGAGAAAAAGGGTTATTACCGGTTGTAACCATCGACAAGTCATTGGGAGAACGCATGGCATCGACCATTCGTCACAACCGCGCGCGCGGTAGCCATAATGTTGACTTAATGAGCAATATTGTTGCCGAATTGGTCGAAATGGGCAAAAGCGATGCTTGGATTTGCAAAAATATCGGTATGTCTGCCGATGAAGTCTTGAGATTAAAGCAAATCACCGGCTTAGCAGCCCTGTTCCGTAATAAAGAATTTTCTCGCAGTTGGGAAGTATAAAAAAAGCAAGGAGGCTCAATTTAGCAGAAAAACTTCGCCTGTCGTCCAAAAACAACATTTTAAGGTTGTTTTTGTTATAGCCTCTCTGAATTTTTAGAGAGGCAGGATTTGCCCGAAGTGCCAACGAGGTTGCAAATCCGGTGAGTTTAAAAAAGGACGGAAAATAACGGTGAGTTTAAAAAAGGACGGAAAATAAAAATTTTAAACTCATCCGGCAAACCAAGCGCAATAAAAATTGCTTTAGTTTGCCACCTTCCCTAAAAATTCAGGGAAGGTTTTTAGTCTTTTTCTTTTCAAGAAAATATGTAAATTCAAAACTATAAAAAAAACACCACCAGACAAAAAAACATCTTATATTCATTTTAATTGATATTTAATAAAATTTATGATATGATAAACTTGTTATAAACCTATTAGGAGAAAAATCATGAAAAAATTATTTCTTTTTTGTTTATTAGCTTCTTTTGCTCTCGCAACTAATTCTTTCGCCGGTCCAGGTACAGTATTCATTTCAGACTGTGACGGATTCGAGGTTTGCCCTACCCACGCTAAATGTAGTTCATGTATCCAAGAGACAAGATCAAACGATGGCATCTTTTCCAAAAAACTTTACCAAATGACCGGTTGTGAAAGCGGCTATAGCAGAGTTGGTAACAAATGCATTAAAGAAAAAATTCCATACTCGGGTACTCATAAGATTGATGAAGTAATAACATCAAAACCCATAACCAGAACTATAACCACTAAAAGAAAAAAATAAATTCTCATGACAGAATTTACCCTAAAGGAGGCTCAATCAAGCCTCCTTTTTTTATCTCAATACATACACCTTACGCACAAAAAATAAAAATGTGATATTTGCGGTTAATAATAAGATTTTGAACAAATTGCGAAGTGGAGTGTACGTATTGGTACATGACCGAGCAATTTGCGAAAAATCTGCATTAGTAACCCAAAGAGCACATTTTTTAGAGTTTTTTTACAGGATGGCTTTGCGAAGCTTCCTTATACTATTCAACTCAATTTGTCGAACACGCTCTTTGGAAATAGCATAATATTTACTTAAATCATCAAGGGTCATGGCTTTATCGGAGAGACGGCGCTTAAAAAGAATATCTTTTTCACGCGGATTAAGACAAACCAATGCTTGCTTGAAGAGGCGCCGACGATAGGCAAGCGTTTCTGAATAAGCATAAGCATCTTCTTGATTAGGACGACAATCGGAAATAAAATCCATCCATTCGGTCGAATTGTCCGAGGAAGAATCAACGGTCATATTCAAGGAACCATCATGGGACTTAAGGCGCATATTCATATCCGTGACGTCTTGGACTGAGACATCAAGACTGCCGGCAATATCATGCAATACTTTGTGAGATAATTCGCGGTCATCGATAAGATTCAGTTTATTTTTTATTTTGCGAAGGTTAAAAAACAGTTTTTTTTGCGCTGCGGTAGTCCCTATTTTCACCAACGACCAAGAATTCAGAATATATTTTTGCACCGAGGCCTTAATCCACCACAGGGCATAGGTAGAAAAACGAAAACCTTTATCCGGTTCAAATTTATTGACGGCATAGAGCAACCCTATATTGCCCTCGGCAATCATTTCATTAACCGGCAGACCGTAACCGCGGTAGCGTGAAACCACCTTAACCACCAGCCTCAGATGAGAATTAATCAGTTGTTGAGCGATTTTTGCATCTTTGCTTTGGCGATAACGAACAGCCAAGGCATATTCTTCTTCAGAAGATAAAATCGGAAACTTGCGAATACTCTGCAAATAGCGCGCCATATTTATTTCAGGCGAAAAGTCAAATCCGTTCAGAGTGAAGTCTTTTTGCATAACTGCCTCCCTCGTAATTTATTGACGGAAGGCAGAATAATCAGAGTTATCCACATATATTAAAAATGTTCTGCATTATATTTTTATATTTTTATCTTTATATCTATAAATTATTTATGTTATTTTCTTCAAAATTATCATATATTTTTTATATTTAAAATTAACAAAAAAATATTCAATTTATCAATT
>CACYYO010000043.1 GCA_902778645.1 uncultured Rhodospirillales bacterium
ACACCATATATTCATTTTAATTGATATTTAATAAAATTTATGTTACAATGTATTTTGTTATGAGATTATTAACTTTATTCAAATACCATAACTTCGTTTGATTAATTAATCCTAGGAGAAAAATCATGAGAAAACTATTTCTTTTTTGTTTACTCGCTTCCTTTGCCCTCGCAACTAACTCTTTCGCAGGTCCTAAAAAGGCTGTTACATTTTTAGGAGACGGTGGTGGTGATTGGGGCACACCAGGTACAACATCAGGTGCACAATTCGACACAGACTACAACCCAGGATGCGATACAAGTACATTCAACCTACACTCTTGTCCAAACAATGCTATATGTAATGCATGCAAAGACAATTATGGAGAACACTACCAAATGACCGGTTGTAAAAGCGGCTATGGCAGAGTTGGCAATAAGTGCATCAAAAAAGCCACCGGTAAAATCACCAATACTAAAAATAAAATTGACGGAGTCATAAAATCCAAAACTGTAACAACCAAAAGAAAAAAATAAATTCTCATGACAGAATTTATCCTAAAGGAGGCTCAACCGAGCCTCCTTTTTTATGGTGTTTTTTTGTAATATAATTCAGACATTTTTTACATTTTTCTAACATAATAAAAAAACGGAGAATAAAAATGTTTTATTATGACCTGCTTGTTTGCACCCTATCCGTCATTTTTTGGATTTACCTGATTTATGCAATATGGGAAGTAGTCCACCACAGACCACCCTTCGTTCCCTCACCCTCAGCCCCTCAAAAAATCGCCACCAGAAAAATCTCTGAACTTTTGGATAAAAAGACCGCGCCACAAACCATCGTCGATGCCGGTTGCGGGAATGGCAAAATATTGGCAATCTTAGCCACCAAGTACCCGCAACATCACTTCATAGGCATTGAATATAACAAAGCTTTGTATAATTACTGTCATCGAAGATACAAAAAAATAAGCAATTTAACATTTTATAATCAAGATCTTTTAGAGTATGACTATACACAGGCAAATATTATTTATTACTTCGGTATCCCTGCCCTCACAAAAAGGTTTGAAAAAAAGCTCATCCAAACAAAAAGCAAATTAGATATTATAGCTCTCGATTCTCAGTTTACCGAACTACAACTCATCAGCAAAGAATTTTTCAAATTCTGGATGACACAAAGTTATGTATATCATTATAAAAATTAAGCTTGCAAAATAAATTGAACTTTGTATATTAAACAGCGACAAGCAATGCAGGCATAGTTCAATGGTAGAACGCGAGCTTCCCAAGCTTGTGATGCGGGTTCGATTCCCGTTGCCTGCTCCAATAAACAAAATGCACCCTTGTGGTGCTTTTTTGTTTATTGAGAGTAGAAATAAGGGAATCGAACCCGAAAGGGCTGGAGGAAAAAAATTAGTCCGGTGGACTAATTTTTGACGACAGGCGAAGTTTTCTTAGCGCGCGAGAAGCGACAGCGCAACGAAGCAAGCTTAGAAAACAAGCTCCGAGCAAAATTTATTTTGCGTATTCCCGTTGCCTGCTCCAATAAACAAAATGCACCCCTGTGGAGGTTTTTGGTTTATTGAAAGTTGAAATAAGGGAAGCGAACCCGTTACGAAACAAAATAAAGCTCCCTTTTATCAAAGAGAGCTTTACCTTGAACAACCTTTCTAATTTTATTTAGAAGTAATCGCAATTTTACGTACTTTTGACGGATTTGGCTGCGTTTTTGGCATATCTACAAACAACACACCTTTTCTAAATTGAGCCGAAATTTTATCATCTGCAATATTATCCGGCAACCGAACAGAGCGGCTGAAAGAACCATAAGAGCATTCTTTCAAATAATAGCCCTTATCTTTCTCTTCCGTTTCA
Organism: uncultured Rhodospirillales bacterium; assembly: GCA_902778645.1. Taxonomy (GTDB): domain Bacteria; phylum Pseudomonadota; class Alphaproteobacteria; order RF32; family CAG-239; genus Scatocola. The sequence continues at coordinate 1,860 of CACYYO010000043.1, forward strand.
GCTTTTTTCTCTCCGCTAATGGTCAGCAAACCATCTTCCACAGACAAATTAATATCTTTTTCATCCATTCCCGGCAACTCAGCCTTAATCTCATACTTGTCTTTGAGTTCCGCAATATCTAACTTGGGCGAAACAGTACTTTTCATTTCTGTTCGCTCAAATGGTGTCATAAATGCGTCGAACAGGCGATTTATGTCAGATTGCAATCCCCAAACGTCATTCGTTCTCGGTTCCATATCATTTTTTCTTAAAATTAAATGTGACATAATCTTTCTCCTTTTCTAAAATTTAAGTCAGATACCCAATCCAACCTCTATTATTTGATGTAGGAAGAAGTTTTTCCAAATGCAAGAGCCTGACAAATATTTTATAAAAAAAATACTGCTGACACAAAACGTCAGCAGCATTTTATCTAAACCACATGCAGGTTCTCCACCAAAAGCCGGTCGTGAACACCATCTTTGAATGGTTTCACGATCAGATTCCGTCCCCCTGCCAAATGGAGAATAACTTTATCAAAGCCAAACTCCACTTTTTTACACTCATAGAATGACGGATAGCGAGATTGAACAATAACCAGCCACGCACCCTTCATTGGAAACACCGCCGGCATAATGTATAATTCATACTCGCCGACCGACCAAATCGGCATTGGGTTGACCGGAGACACTTTCACCCCTTGATAGTAAACAGTCCGGTTCTTAACCAGATAGTCACCATTCCCGTAATCACATTGTATCAGCATAACATTGCTCTACCATGTCCTTGGCATGGGATCTTAATTATAAAATATAATGATAAAATTTAAGGGAATTATAGACAGAATCAACAAAAAGTCAAGAAAAAACACCCTTATATCTATTCCATCACACCACTGAAAATCACGCATAGAGGTACATGAGCATTTTTCAGCTTGCCGGCAACACCCTAATCGACCATTAGATGTATTTAGAACAAAAAACTCAAGATTCGTGCGAGTAGTAAGATTTATGAGAGAAAAAAGCGGAGCGTACTTTAAGCGTACGTGAGCATTTTTTCAGCTTGCAAACGACGAACTAATCGACCATGCCACCTCAAAAACTCAGATAATGAGCCGAGTAGCAGGAGTTAAAAGTGAAAAAAGCGCAGTGTACATAGAGGTACATGAGCATTTTTTCAACTTGCAAACGACGAACTAATCGACCATTAGATGAGTTTTTGTAATTAAGCAAGGCGCTTGTAACGTATAGCATGCGGCCTACACGCCTCTTCCCCCAAACGACGCTTTTTATCAGCCTCATACTCTTCAAAATTGCCTTCAAACCAGACAACCTGACTATCGCCTTCATAAGCTAAAATATGCGTTGCCAAGCGGTCTAAAAACCACCGATCGTGAGAAGTAACAAACACGCAACCGGGATATTCCATAATTCCTTCCTCTAAGGATCGCAACGTATCAACATCGAGATCATTGGTCGGCTCATCAAGCAAAATAACATTTGCCCCTTTGCGCAACATTTTTGCTAAGTGGACACGATTACGCTCACCACCGGAGAGTTGCCCGACTTTCTTTTGCTGATCTGTTCCCTTAAAATTAAATTGCCCGACATATGCCCGAGACGGCACAGTCTTTTTGCCAAGTTCAATCATATCCAAGCCGTCGGAAATTTCCTCCCAAACCGTTTTGTTGGGATCTAACTCATCACGAGACTGGTTAACATAGCCCAAGTCAACCGTATCACCAATTCGGATTTCCCCGCTGTCGGGTTTTTCCTCTCCGGCAATCATACGAAACAGCGTGGTTTTGCCGGCACCGTTCGGACCAATAATACCAACGATTGCGCCCTTCGGAACTTTGAAAGACAGATTATCAATCAAGAGTTTATCACCATACGCCTTAGAAATACCTTTAGCTTCAACCACCAAGTCACCTAAACGCTCTGTCATCGGGATAGAGATATGCGCCTGCGTAATTTTATCCTTGGTCGATTCGGCTAACAATTCCTCATAAGCATTAATACGCGCCTTAGATTTTGCCTGACGCGCCTTTGGATTTTTATGGATCCATTCTAATTCATTAGCCAAAGTCCGCTGACGAGCAGATTCTTCACGAGATTCTTGCTCCAAACGCTTCTGCTTTTGCTCCAACCAAGAACTGTAATTGCCCTCATAAGGAATACCCTGTCCACGGTCGAGTTCCAAAATCCAGCCGGTAACATTATCCAAGAAATAGCGGTCGTGCGTCACCATAACCACCGTTCCTTTGTATTCCTTCAAATGTTGCTCAAGCCAAGCAACCGATTCGGCATCCAAATGGTTTGTCGGTTCATCGAGAAGGAGCATATCAGGTTTCTGTAACAACAAGCGACACAAAGCCACACGACGCTTTTCGCCGCCGGATAGTTTCGTCACATCAGCGTCTTTCGGCGGACAACGCAAAGCATCCATCGCAATTTGAATGGTTCGCTCAAAATTCCATCCGTCACAAGCATCAATCTTTTCTTGCAATTCGGCTTGTTCATTAATGAGATTATTCATTTCCTCATCGCTCATCGGCTCGGCAAACTTGGCTGATACTTCTTCAAACTTTTGTAGCAAATCCCGCACTTCGCCCAAACCATCCATAATATTTTCCATCACATTTTTGTTGGGATCGAGTTTAGGCTCTTGTTCGAGATAGCCGACCTTCACGCCATCTGCCGCCCATGCTTCACCATTAAATTCTTTATCAACACCGGCCATTATTTTAAGCAATGTCGATTTACCGGCACCGTTAACACCTAAAACACCGATTTTAGCACCCGGAAAAAAGGATAACGTAATCCCCTTAAACAACTCTTTTCCGCCCGGAAAAACCTTTGTTAAATTTTGCATAACATAAATGTATTGATAAGAAGCCATAAAAACATACTCCCGACTGATTCTAATTTGTCACGAGTATATAGAAAAAAAGCGAACTTGCAAGCGATTTAATCTCAATATTGAAGGAGCGGCGCATTAGACCCGCTGTACGCAGGCGGAGTCGCCCCATCAACACCGGTATTCAGCTTAACTTTACCGATTTTGCGCTTTCCGCCGCTTTGATAGATCTTTCGCGCCTCTTGCTCCTGATTTTTATCCTCTTGGCGGAGCGTTGACGCATCATACGGAGCACGCGGAGAAAAAAGCGCGCCGCTTGGCATTTGGATCGTGCCGTCAGCATATATTTTGACATTAAAAACATCTTGATTATCGAAACGACGAACAATTTGCGGACACTCAAAGAAACCATCCAATTGCTTAGAGACATAAGCATTAGCCTTTTCTTCATTATAGGCACGCATACCGGCGGCCTGCTCGGCATTGGAGCGGGCTTTTGTAATCAAAATAGCGCGCGCAATCATCTCAAAAGTATCTATCCGTGTAGAGCCGCAAGCAAGCCCTTGACCGGCAACCGCCCCCAGTGCTTTAACCTCATCCATATAAGTTACCGGTTGATCATCTTCAACGGCAATAATCTCTCCGGCAAAAGCCGCTGTTACACATGAGACTCCAAGGACTAAAGACAATAAAAATCGCATCTGATAACTCCCTTAAACGAGAACATTATAGGCGAAACATCTCAAAAATCAAAAGATATCTTAAAAAAACTCCCAAAAACCAATTTTAAGGTTGACAAAGCGATTGTTTTAGCTTAAAAGACAGCTAAACATTTTACTTAAGGAAAAAACAATGAAAGTTTATAGTTCTTTGAAATCTAAGAAAGTACGCGATAAAGACTGCAAATTAGTCCGTCGCAAAGGTCGCGTTTACGTTATCAATAAGAAGAACCCTAAGCTCAAAGCGCGTCAGGGCTAATTTGGTAATACTTACATTAGAAAAGTTTTAAAAACCCGCCGATTTCAAGCGGGTTTTTTAGTGCCAAAAAAAGAGGAGCTTTCCGCCCCTCCTTTTCTAAGATACCCATTGCAGATGATGATGCAAATACACCGTGACTGCAACGATGACTACAACGATTAAAAGAAAAATCACCACCCTAAAAAAATATGGAATCAATTCTCCTAACAATCGCATGTTCACTCTCAGCCACAGCTTTATAAAAGTCTGTGCAAAACCATCTTCTCTTAATTCATCTTTCCACTCTGAAAAACCATTTCCGTAATATGGTCTCAAAGCTCTAAATGCTGCCCACAGAAACAAGCACTCAAGCGTAAGAAAAGACATTACTAAAAACAAAATAGCATCTTTTTCAATAAAGATGCGCATCAAGAAAAAAATGCCCATTAAAGAGCAAAAGACACAAAGCATATCCGCAAAAATTTGCTTTGCTTTTTTAACATTTAACATTTTTTTCATATTTTTAATATTTTTAATAATTAAACATTCTAATTTCTTTTCAGCAAAACACATAGCATATTTTTAATGTTGGTGCAACTATTTTTTTTGTCAATTTCTTACAAAAAAACAAATCCGTATATTCCCTCCCTGTCCGAGGGAGGGTTAGGGTGGGTACACTAATCAAAAGACACTACCCTACCTATTCCTCCCCTTTACAAAGGGGAGGAATAGGTAGATTCTGAAACAAAAAAAGAGGAGCTCTCTGCCCCTCTTTTTTTTAATTTTTCTTATCAAACAACGCATACACTACTGCAGCATATCCCATCAACATGACAAGTATCGTAATCTCTGAGTGCAAAATATTCTTTCCAATCAGAAATTCTATAAATTTTGCACATAAGTACCACATCAAAAGGTATAGGACTCCGATAAGAAGGCAAATCACTATAACAAACAGAGTAATAATGACTGCACGAAACATCCACACCATGCAACACGCCACAAATTTCTTTTGTTCGATAGCAATAAACATTTTCGAGAGCATTTTTTCTTTCTTACGCTTAAGAAAGAAAAAAGTTGCAACCATTGGAACGATAGAGAACACAGCTGCATTCATGAAATCCAACCGTGAGATAAAATAAGAAGCTCCAAAGGCAACAAGAGCTAAGGTTATCACTATTCCAAGCAATACGCACATCCAGAAAAAGCATTCCTGGGCAAATAACTTAACTTTTTTCATAATTTTATTTTTTAATAATTAAACATTCTAATTTGTTTTCAGCAAAAACATAGCATATTTTTAATGTTGGCGCAACTATTTTTTGTCAATTTTTTTACAAAAAAAACAAATCCGTATATTCCCTCCCTGTCCGAGGGAGGGTTAGGGTGGGTACACTAATCAAAAGACACTACCCTACCTAACCTCCCTTTTGCAAAAGGTGAGGAATAAACGGATTCTAAAACAAAAAAAACACCGCAGTCCGTAACCCTACGATGTCTTTTTATATAAACGCTTGTCATTGCGAGGGCATCAGCCCGTGGCAATCTCAGCCGTCTTAAATACAGTTCTTAAGGAAATCTCCGACGGACATAATCTCCATCGTTTTTTCTTCCACCCGCTTGAGGGAAAAGGTTTTATTCCCCTCGTCATCAGTAATTTCCGTCACCCAGACAACGAGCTCCTCCCCCAGATAAACTTCCAAAGAAGAAATCTTGTCCCTTGCACCTTGCAGACTGCTCAGTTCAAGCCACGGCTTTGCTGTTTCGTAACGATACGCCTTAGCATTGCCGGACTGGAACGAATCAAGAGCAATAACAAGAGAGACAATAGAGCCAAACCCCTCTAAAAAATCTTTTTTGAACCTCTTCACGCTCCCGCGAAGGACCCAAGTTTTTTCGTTTTTTGCCATAATTATATATATTAGATATTTTTTGCCAAAATAACATCTTTCAGACATTACGTCAAGCAACAAAAAAGCCCGCCATAGCGAGCTTGTTGTTAAGATAAAACTTAGAAATTTTGGAGAATGAGATTAGTAAACTGTTCTACTCATTTTTCAAAGAACTCGGATAATGAGGTTAATAGTAGGAGTTGAAGGGAAAAGTGCCGCAGCGTACAAAGTAGTACGTGAGGACACTTTTCTCCTGATAACGACGCACTAGTAACCCATTAGACAAGTTTCCCCTAAAAAAATGCGATAAATGCTGTTTATAGTAAGGTTTAATAAAAATTGCGACAGGAGTGTACATAATAGTACATGACTTAGCAATTTTTAAGAAACCTGCACTAGAAACACATTTTGCGCATTTTTATTGCATTTGGATGATACTAATCTCTACCCGTCTATTCTGTTCTCTCCCTGCAGCCGTATCATTTGTTGCAATCGGTTGAGACGGTCCCATACCGGCGGCAGAGATTCGATTTGCAGCAACACCGCGATTTATCAGATATGTTGCCACCGCTGCGGCACGCTTTTGTGACAGAGTGTTGTTATAAGCGACGGTTCCTGTACTATCGGTGTGTCCGGTAATTTGTACCATGGTTTTATCATACTCTGCAAAAACTTTAGCAACAGAGTCTAAAACAGGGTTAAAGTTTGGTTTGAAAACAGCTGAGTCTGTATCAAATGTAATATTGCTCGGCATAATCAAACGAATTTGTCCGTTTTCTGTAGAAACCTGAACACCGGTGTTTAAAAGTTCCTGACGGAGTCTGCGGGCCTGAACATCCATATACCCGCCTGTTCCGGCTCCGGCTGCGGCACCAAGTCCTGCCCCCCAAGCGGCACCTTTTTTGCCCCCGACGAGAGCGCCGATTCCCGCACCGGCAACAGCACCGATTCCTGTACCCCATGCTGTTTTAGAAACCTTGCTCTCTCCCGTATAAGGGTCGGTTGCACAAGCACTCAAAAAAGAAACGAACATAATCATAACGATAAATTTTTTCATTGATTTAATCTCCTCTAAAAAAAACTACACTTACTGTAAAAGATTTCCCAAAGAATGCAAGCATAAAAAAACTCCCTCACATACATAGGGAGTTTTCAAACGTACTAAGAAATAACTTTCTGGATAGCAGAAAACATCTTAACTTGAGCCTGAGCCGCCTCCGTTTTCTTTCCGGAGAAAACACCGACATACCGAGATA
>CACYYO010000044.1 GCA_902778645.1 uncultured Rhodospirillales bacterium
ATCATCCTTACGATCCGACACTTTATCCGCTTCTATGAATTTCTCCTGCAGGTTACATGCTTTGAGGATATAGAACTTCACAAGAAGTACCATTTCCTCAGCGCATTACATTCATACCTCAAGATGAACAGCCACGGCGGAGGCTTCAACATCAACGGGCTGATTGAGGCATCCGGGTTTGCCCAGAAGAAAGCCGGCGAGCATAAGAAAGCCAAGGTGAACCCGAACCCGATCGTTAAGCTGCCGGTCACCGAGCAGATCGTTCTTTCACCCGCAAAGCAGGAACGTCTGTCTGCCATTATTGCTGAAATCAATAGCCGGACCGGCAAATCATACGATAACGATGTGGCTGTAAAGGCAATGCTGTAGATCAAGGATCTTCTGATGAAGTCGGATGAACTGAAGGCGAGCGCAAAGAATAACACTGAAAAGGATTTCGAATTCGCATACTTTGACAATATCGATGATGCCCTGATCGCCGGGCTGAGCCAGAACCAGGATTTCTTCACCCTTCGGGAAAAGATACCACCCGATTCTAAAACAATATAAAGTCCACTGGGGCGTTGATTATGCCGCTCCCAAAGGAACACCGATTTATGCTGCCGGAGAAGGCATCGTTGAAGTTGCAAAGTATAACGGCGGTTACGGTAATTATGTTAAAATTCGCCATAACTCAGAATATTCAACAGCTTATGGACACATCAGTTCTTTTGCTCGAGGAATTCGCCCCGGCGTAAGAGTTAAACAAGGGCAAGTCATTGCGTATGTTGGAAGTACCGGTCGGTCGACAGGAAATCACTTGCACTACGAAATTATCCAAAACGGGCGCCGTATCAATCCATTGACAGCTAAAGCCGCTGCCGGCGCTGACTTAACCGGTAAAAATTTACAAAACTTCAAACGTCAGGTGGCAAACCTGCAAACAACACACAAACAAATTTTTGCCAAGACCTCATCAGCTAAAATGGCAAAAAAATAAGAGTGAGGCGAATTTAAGATTCGCCTTTTTTATTAAGGAGAAAATCATGCAAAAAATTATTCCCGCGCCTCTGCAAAAAGGAGACGAAATCAGAGTTATAGCTCCGGCCCGCGGCTTAAAAATCATCGGACAAGACACCCGACAAATCGCCAAACAACGCTTTGAAGACATGGGCTTAACAGTCAGTTTTGCCACAAATACAACCGACGAAAATTGGGATTTAACCGGCTCGACTTCTATCGAAAAAAGAGTCTCGGACATCCATGAAGCCTTTTCTGATAAAAAGGTCAAAGCCATATTTACAATTATCGGCGGCGCTAATTCTAACCAGCTTCTACCATACTTAGACTACAATCTTATCAAAAATAACCCCAAATTCTTTTGCGGTTTTTCAGATATTACAGCTTTATTAAACGGCATTTACGCACAAACCGGGCTTGTTACTTTTTCCGGTCCGCACTACAGCTCAATCGGAATGCTGAAAGGATGTGAATACACATTAGATAACCTCAAAACGATGCTCTTTGGCCCACGTCAAAATATCGTTCAGCCCTCATCTGAATGGAGTGATGACTTATGGTTTTTAGACCAGGAAAAACGTACCTTTATAAAAAATGAAGGCTATTGGCTAATTCATAAAGGAGAGGCTCAAGGAGAAATTATCGGCGGCAACTTAGGAACTTTTAATTTGTTACTAGGCTCACCCTACAGACCTGCTTTTAACACGGATACAATCTTATTTATGGAAGATACCGAAGGCTGCAACATTCTTGATTTCGAAAGAAATCTCCAAGCCCTGCTCTATCAACCGGATTTCAACCACGTTAAAGGTATAGTGATAGGCCGTTTCCAAAAAGGCTCTCAAGTAACAAGAGAACAATTAGAATTTATATTAAACAACAAAAGAGAATTGGCAAACATCCCTATCCTGGCTAATGTTGATTTTGGACACAGCACACCGCTCTTAACAATACCGATTGGCGGCACAGCAATGCTTCAAAACAATAAATTAACTCTTAAAGCTTAAGATAATAAAAAAAGCTCCGAAAATTTCGGAGCTTTCTTTTAATTATTGTTTTACAGCAATCGACTTTGTTTAATTGCAGCTGCCACAAAAGAAACAAATAACGGATGCGGTGCAAACGGTTTAGATTTGAGCTCCGGATGGAATTGAACACCAATAAACCACGGATGATCCGGACGTTCAATGATTTCAGGCAACTTTCCGTCAGGAGATTTACCAACCACTACCATACCATTCTCATTGAGAACTTTTTCATAGGCTAAATTAACCTCATAGCGATGACGATGTCGTTCGGAAATTTTTTGTGAACCATAAATTTGAGCAACTTTAGAATCCGGAGATAAACAACATTCATAAGCCCCCAAACGCATAGTTCCGCCCAAATCACCGTCTTTATGACGAATTTGCTTTGCTCCGTCTTTATCCCATTCGGTCATCAAACCGACAACCGGTTCACAATCAGGACTAAACTCCGTTGTTCCTGCATTCTGAACACCGGCCAGATGCCGCATGGTCTCAATAACAGCCATCTGCATACCGAAACAAATTGCCAAAAACGGAACATTATGTTCTCGAGCATATTCTATCGCCATAATTTTTCCGTTTGTCCCGCGTTGTCCGAATCCTCCCGGAACCAAAACGGCACTGACATCATGCAAATGAGCTGCAGCACCATCTTTTTCAACATCTTCACTATCAACCCACTTAACCTTAACTTTATATTTATTTGCAATTCCCCCATGTGTAAGCGCTTCACCCAAAGATTTATAAGCCTCCAAAAGCTGAACATATTTACCGACAACAGCAATATGGACAGTCCCCTCAGGGTGCGCTAAAACATCAACAATATGTTGCCATTTTGACAAATCAGCCGGTTGAGAATTATCAATACCGAAATGCTTGCAAACCTGAGCATCCATACCTTCATGAGAATATGCCAGCGGCACTTGGTAAATACTCGAAGCATCAAGGGCTGTAATCACATTTTCTTCTCGAATATTGCAAAACAGGGCTATTTTACGTTTTTCATTTTGCGGAATTTCACAACAACTGCGACACAGCAACATATCCGGCTGAATACCATATTCCTGTAATTTTTTAACAGAGTGTTGCGTCGGTTTGGTTTTCAGCTCACCGGCTGTCGGAATATAAGGCAATAACGTGACATGAATGAACATAGCCCTCTCACGCCCCAAATCATAGGCAATCTGACGGATAGCCTCCAAATAAGGCTGTCCTTCAATATCACCAACTGTTCCGCCAATTTCACAAAGAACAAAATCCTCATCAGAAATATCAGAAAGAATAAAATCTTTAATTTCGTTTGTAACATGAGGAACCACTTGGATTGTTGCCCCAAGATAATCACCATGACGCTCCTTATCAATAACGCGCTGATAAATTTTACCGGTTGTAATACTATCTGTCCTTTTGGCGGGAACACCGGAAAACCGCTCGTAATGGCCCAAATCCAAATCAGCTTCTGTCCCATCATCTGTCACATAAACTTCACCATGCTGATAAGGGCTCATCGTCCCGGGATCAACATTCAAATAAGGATCTAACTTGCGTAAACGTACCTTAAAACCTCGGCATTGCAAAATAGACGCCAATGAGGCTGATGCCAATCCTTTCCCCAGAGAGGAGACAACCCCACCGGTGATAAATATAAATTTTGCCTTTTTATTCAATATATCAGTCATATTTTTACCTTTGTTTTAAAGTGACAAGGGCACCTTTTCAAAGGTGCCCTTGCTATGTTGTTAAAAAAAATCATTATTCACCGGCTGTCGGAACATCTGGAACATCCGGAACCGCCGGAGCCTCAGGTGTCGATGGTTGGCTCTGCTCAACCGGAGCCGTTAAAATAGAAGCTTGCTTCGGGGTAGCCGATTTATACAACAAAGACAAAGCAATCGCCGCCAAAAAGAACAATGTCGCCAAAATTGCCGTTAATCTTGTCAAAAAGTTTCCGGTACCGCGAGCAGAAAAGATAGAACTTGTTCCATCTCCGCCCCCTAAACCGTTCAAGGCACCGCCGGAAGAACGTTGCATCAAAATGACTGCTACCAAAAAGATAGCAACCAACAAATAAAATACGAGTAAAACTGTTTCCATTATCTAAAATCCTTTCATTTGCTACCAATATAAACGGTCTTTTAGAAATTAGCAACCGGCATTTTTAGCAATACCCAAGAAATCTGCAACCTTAAGACTTGCCCCACCGATTAATGCTCCGTCAACATCCGGTAAAGATAAAAACTCCTTAGCATTATTCGGTTTAACGGAACCACCATACAAAATACGCATTTTATTGGCATTTGCTTTACCAAGCTTTTTAGCCAACGCCTGACGAACGGCCGCATGAACTTCTTCCACATCTTTAGCGGTCGGGGTTTTACCTGTTCCGATTGCCCAAACCGGCTCATACGCAATAACCGTATTGGCAGCCGTTGCCGTTTCAGGAACCGAGCCGCTGATTTGTTTGGTGCAAACCTCTATTGTTTTACCGGCATCGCGCTCTGCCTCAGTCTCGCCGATACAAATAATCGTTTTCAAACCCTGTGCCTGTGCGGCAACTGCTTTTTTATTAACCAACGCGTTCGATTCGCCATGATCGGCACGACGCTCTGAGTGACCTAAAATAACATATGTACAACCGATTTCCTTAAGCATAACCGGGCTGACATCACCGGTATGAGCTCCTTTTTCCGCAAAATGGCAATCTTGTGCTCCCAAGGCGACCTTAGCACCACGTAATGCTTTCTTAACCGAGGTCAACAATGTAAACGGCGGACAAACCAAAAATTCACAGTCCCATTTTCCCCTAGCTTTAACTTCCGCTGCCACACCTTTTGCCAAGTCAACACCATCTGCCAACAAACCATTCATTTTCCAGTTTCCGGCAATCAAAGTTTTACGTGCCATAACCATTATCCTTTTCATAAAATTAAACAAAATGCTGTCTCTTGATAGCATAGCTGAAAAAACTTTTCAACACCAATATTTTAAGATTGCATATATCATAAAAATGGACCATAATCACCGGCAGATTTATTGCTAACAGAAAGAGTAAATAATGATTGCTAAATTCAGAAAACTACAAGAAACATGGTTTGCCAAAACCATTTTAATACTGACAGGCTTAAGCTTTGTCTCCTTATTTGGGGTTGCCGGTTACATGGGCAGTGTCGGAAAAAACCGCCCGGTCATTAAAGTAAACAACGATGAACTGCTCCAAGGAGAAGCTCTCGGACAGCTGGACACAGAAATTCAAACTGCCAGAAAATTATTCGGTGACGGTTTCGAAATCACTGATGCCGTCCGCGCCTCTATGCTGCAGGAAATCGTGCAACGCAACCTCAATAAAATGATTATTCGCAACATTGCTAAAGAGAACAACATCAGCATCAGCGACGAATTAGTTCGCAAAATCATCTATTCTCAGCCTGAGTTCCGCGGCAACGACGGAAAATTTGACATTAATCGTCTGCGTCAGGTGTTATCAATGTCAGGCAGCAGCGAACAGCAATATATTGATTCAATCAAAATGGATGTCATCCGTCAAAATGTTGTGAACACAGCTGTTGAGAACTTAAATATTCCTTCCGTCATGCTCAAATACATGGCGCAAATTAACAATCAAAAGCGTATTTTCAAATACATCAGCATAGATACGAAAAACCTGCCGATTGACCGCAAAATCTCAGAGGAAGAAATCCAACAATACTATCAGGATTTTAATCTGAACTTTATGGCGCCGGAAACACGTGATTTATCGTTCATTTATCTGTCTAATAATGACATCAGCAACCAAATGACGATCTCTGATGAAGAGGCTGAAGCATATTATGCAGAAAACAAAGATAATTTTACCACGCCGGAAACAAGGCATGTCCTGCAAATGGTCTTTGACGATGAATTATTAGCTCAATCAGCCTTGCGAGATATTCAAAGCGGTCATGATTTTTATCAGGTTGCCCAAAAACAAGCCAAGCAAGAAAAAGAAGTCACAGACTTAGGCTACATTGCCAAAGACATGTTACTTGAAAATTTGGCCGAGCCTGTTTTCAGCCTTGCGAAAGGACAAGTTTCCTCCCCGATAGCCACAGACATGGGATGGCACATTGTCAAAGTTGTTGACATCAAAGCCGGGAGCAAAACGGATAAAAACAAAGCAATTGCCCAAATTAAAGAGCAATTAAAAAAAGAAAAAATGTATGATGAGAGCTATAATTTAATAGCTCAGATTGAGGATAAAATCGGCGCCGGAGAAGATTTAGACGCCATTGCCGACATGCTTAAAGCCAAAATTTACACTGTCAAAAATTTACAGGAAGATGGAACGGCCGACAGCGTTGATCAAGCACAAAAAAACATTATTTCTCAACCTGACTTTATTGATATGGCATTTTCCTATAATAGCGGAGAAATCAGCCAAGTCGTTGAGTTAGAAGACGGCATTGCTCTGTTAAGAGTCGATACCATTCACGATTCTCACCCGAAAGACATTGCCTTAGTGCGTCCGGAAATTATCAAAATGTGGGAAGCTAACGAGCGGACGGCAATTGCTCAAGAAATCATCAACGACGTCCAACATGATTTGGAAGAAGGGGACAGTATAGACAATATCGCCAAGCGCTTTAATCTGAAATTGAATATAACAGCCCCGCTCCTGCGGACCCAAAACTTCGCTGATTTAAATGAAGCGAACATGAAAGATCTGTTTTTGGAAAAATCAGGAACAGCACGCATTTTCAATATTGATGGCAAGCAAATCATTGCGCTGACGGATAAAATCATCAACACACCGGTAGCCGTTAGTAGCAATGACACGGTCATCCGCCAAACCAGATTGGATTTAGCGCAAGAATACGCAAATCGCATCCTATCAGATTTCAGCTCTGATTATGATGTGCGTATAAAATACAAACTTCTTGGTCTGGCTGATTAAAAAAAACGAAAAAATGCTGCAAAGAAAAAGTTGCGGCATTTTTTGTGTTTACATTTCAATTTCTCGCCTTATACTGCACACGTTATCTGTCTCATTGGGGAGACGGATATTTAATTACGATATTAAAAAGGAATAAACAAATGACATTAAAAAACACAAGAGCAGGAAACTACCCTGAATGGTACCAAAATGTTGTCAATGAGGCAGACATGGCTGAGAACTCCTCATCTCCGGGCTGTATGGTCATGAAACCGTGGGGATATGGAATTTGGGAGCAAATTCAGCGCGTTTTCAATGAAAAGATTAAAGAAACTGAGCACGAAAATTGCTACTTTCCAATGTTTATTCCGTTAAGTTTTTTCCAAAAAGAAGCCGAGCATGTTGATGGCTTTGCTAAAGAGATGGCGGTTGTCACCCACTCCAGATTATCTGCCAAAGACGGGAAACTCGTTCCCGATTCGAAGTTGGAAGAACCTTTGATTGTCCGTCCAACCTCCGAGGCAATTATTGCCGATTCTTTTTCGAAGTGGATCAAATCGTATCGAGATTTGCCGGTACTGGTCAACCAATGGGCGAACGTCGTCCGTTGGGAAATGCGCCCTCGCCTGTTTTTACGCACACGAGAATTTTTGTGGCAGGAAGGACACACGGCTCATGCCACGGCACAAGAGGCAGAAAAAGAAACGACCACCATGTTGGAAGCCTATCGCGATTTGTGCGAAAACACATTAGCGATGCCTGTTTTAACCGGTCGCAAGCCTGAGCATGAGAAATTCCCCGGAGCGGTTGACACTTATTGCGTCGAAGCCATGATGCAGGATGGTAAAGCCCTGCAAGCCGGAACGTCACATTTCCTGGGACAAAACTTTGCCCGCTCGGCAAATATTTCCTTTGTCAATGCACAAAATCAGCAAGAATTTGCATATACAACTTCTTGGGGCGTATCAACACGTCTTATCGGCGGTGTGATTATGACCCATGCGGATGATGAGGGGATGGTTGTTCCGCCTAAAATTGCCCCCTATCAAATTGTTTTGATTCCGTTGATTAAAAAGCCCGAAGATGCTGAAACAATCTTGGCATACGTCGGAAAAATTCAATCTGCCCTAAAAGAACAAACCCCGTTTGCTGAAAAAATCAGAATCAAAATCGATAAACGCGACAAATCTCCGGCGGATCGTTTTTGGGAGTGGACCAGAAAAGGCGCTCCGATTATTTGTGAAATCGGCATGCGTGATGTCGAGGCCGGCAATGTGATGGTGCGCGAGCGTCTCAAACTCGGCACACCTGAGGGGAAAGAAGTTGTCAGTGCCGAGAATTTTTGTGCAAACATAGCCGCCCGCTTAGAAAACATTCAAAAAACGATGTTTAACAAAGCACAAAAACGCTTAACCGATAACATTCGCACTGACATCACGACGCCTGAGGCTTTTCGCCGCTATTTCAGTGAATCTAACACTTGGATTGAAGATAACAAACCGGGAAAAGTTGCGTTTGTTCGTGGCAAATGGTGTGCGGATCCGGAATCTGAGGCGATTTTAAAAGAGTTGAAAATCACCATTCGTTGTATTCCATTTGACCAGAGCAAGACCGAAGGGACCTGCCTGCTCACCGGCAAGCCGGCAACCATGGACGTCATCTACGCCCGATCATATTAAATTGTATGGCTGCTTTGCTTTAGAGATCGGTATCAAGCACCGGCATAACCGGCGAAAAAAAAGAGGGGAAATATCCCCTCTTTTGTTTATGTCATGGTTGAATTCAATCCGGCGATCCGCAACAAAGGAAACCATAAAAAATGGCACTCAAGTCAAACATGAGTGCCATTTTT
>CACYYO010000045.1 GCA_902778645.1 uncultured Rhodospirillales bacterium
CCGCAAACCACAATTTTATTTCTTTTAATGGTAGGGTTTTTATAATTTTCATAATCAATGGCCGTCTGCACACGATATTCAAAAAGACTGAATTTAGGAAGACCTATTCTTTCATCATAGAGAACACTGTTAGCTGTTACTTTATTTTCAACCGGTCGCCCGATTAGAATGAAACTGAAATGCAAGCTGTCTTCCAAATATAGTGTATCAAACGTCATTTTGAGCACCTTATAATTGGCATTCAGCATACGTAATTCGATAACACCATTGTCTGTCAAAATATCACCGATATTCTCAGCAATAAACCCCCAATCGTCCTGAGAAACAAACTTCAAAAAGCGCTCATTCAAAACTTTTGTAATATCGGTAATGCCAAGTACCTTTAAAAAAGCCTGATTAACATATTCAATTAAATCATCACAAATAATTAAAACCGGACGTTCCGATTTATCGAAAATACTTTCCACAGCAGCCGGGATAGAAATATCCAAATCAACGATATGGCTACCGATACGACTGCCAGAAAACGATTCGCGCTCTTTTTTTATTATCGTTCCGTCCTCTGTTAAAATTTTCCGTTTTGTTACAAAATCATTTTTGAATTCATCAATTTTGGCCATAAAAACACCTGATTATTGCAAATATTTTTTATATCGTAATGCATTTATACAAAAAAACAATAATTTATTAACTCTTATTGTATATATTATCAATAGAAAAATTTAACTAGAAGAGAATAATTCATGAGTGATGTGTCTGAAACAGCGGAAAACATTGTTCCGCCGAAAAATAAAGATAATACCGAAGATGCTGCTTTGACTAAAATGCAAGTCAAGCTTAAGGAGCGTTACATCATCGATTTTGACGAGCCGATCAGCGGCCTAGATGTCAATGGCGGCAAAGCATATAAAGTCAACGATCGTATAGATAAAGACAAACTCCTGTTTGCCCTCATCTGCTCACATGAGACTTGCCCGCGGCACTCTATCCTTCCATACATCAAATCAGTCAAAGCCGCAGGATTACTCAATTTAATTGAATATGGGACTGTCACAAATCCGTCAACAAAAGAAAATTCCATGGCTCTGATATATCGTCGTCCTCTCGGCGGAAAAGTTATTGACGATATGACTATGCCGTTTCGTGATGATGCTGCCAAAATTCAAACGCTCATGTCTACATTATTGAGTGCATTGGCTGACTTACGTTCGTATGGTATTACACATCGTTCGATACGATTGGAAAATCTGTACTACCTTGATGAAGATAAAGAAATCGTTGTTTTAGGCGATTGTGCGGCTTGTTTTCCGGCTTATTACCAACCGGCAGTTTATGAAACAATTGATTCTTTGATGGCAAATAAAGAAAGTCGAGGAAGCGGCTCTGATAAAAACGATATATACGCCCTTGCTGTTCTCGCCCTGTTTTTGTATTTAGGAAAAGAAAGCGGCGTCGATTTGTCTGCTCCCGAAATTCTGAACTTCAAGATGAAAAAAGGAAGTTATGCTGCTTTGACAGGAGACAACAAAATCCCATCTACTTTCGGCAACATCCTTCGCAATATGTTGGTTGATACCCCGGCTTACCGATGGAATTTACCCACGGCACGAGAAATATTGGATAACAAAAATGCAAAAATAAGTTATAACGCTGTTCAAGAAACCTCCAAAAAAGCCTTTGTTATGGGAGGTGAAAAATATTACACACTACGTGATGTTTCATTTGCCATGCAGGAAAATCCTAAAGATGCATTTGAACTCTACAATGGTGGTAAGTTAACTGAGTGGCTGAAAAACAGTGCAGAAAATGAGGACTTAGCTCACGCAATTGATAAAGCCGTTAAATCGACCGTTGATAACACCCCGAATCATGAACTTTCAATTGCCAAGATTTGCATGTATCTGACTCCCTATTTTCCGATTAAAATCGGCAAAGTTTCCCTGTTTCCGGATGCCCTGTCAAAATCACTTTTTTATGCCTACACGCATCATAGTGACCTAAATGATTACTCTCGGCTATGTAACTATGATCTGTTGCGTTTATGGTACACCGTCCAAGAGGATACGCGCTCTCCGAATACCATAAATGATGTGCGTGGTTATGCGGCAAGCCCTGCTATAGGCTACGGATTGGAACGCATTATGTATGAATTTGATGATGACATTCCATGCATCAGTAAACTGGTCGCCAACGATTACGTAAGCAGCCCGACGCGTATTTTGCGTATTCTGGATCAAAACTACAATAACACTCAAGAAAAACCTTATGACAATAATCTTATCGCCTACCTGCGCAGTAAAATGGGAAAGAAGATTGATGGAATCATCATCGATTTAAACTCCAAGATTCCGGCCTTGGAAGCCAGCGCAATCCTGCGCCTTTATACTACAATGCAAAATAAATTCGGTCCTCAGGAATTGCCTAAACTAAGCCAATGGCTGAGTGTCTTTTCCATGTCATTAATCAAGAGTTATCATAATGTCAAATACCAAAAATTCCTGGAAAAGGAACTATTGAAGGTAAACAAGTCCGGAAAATTGCACGAAGTTCAAGAATTACTGGAAAACGAAGAGGCGCGCAAAAAAGATAATACCGAATATAACATCGCTCGTAAAACGGCAACTAAACTACTGGCAGAAAAAAATATGTTGATCGGTTCAGACAATAAATGGGAAGAAGCCGCCAGAGAAATGGCCATCAAAGGGGCTTGTCTTTTAGCCGTTATCATTATGATTATATCTTTTGTTATTAACCTGTTTGGAGTATTAAACTGATGAGTACCAAACCAGCACCGATTAATCGCAATAAAAAAGAAAATCATCGTATGGGGGTATTACCAAAACTGTTTTTTCTCTTTTTATTGTTGATTGCCGTTATGCGCTCTTTACCGATCGTGATTGTCTTATTTATAGGTTTACTGCCAACCTTAACTTTGTTATTGATAGACCCGAAAAACCTCAATAAACTGATTGTTGTCGGTTGCTTTAATTTAGCCGGTGTATTCGTTTATGTTTTCAACGTCATACGCAACTACTCCGTTCACAACGCTTTATTTGTTTTTGGAGATGTTTTCAATATGATTCTGATGCTGTGTTCTGCCGGATTAGGGCTTGTGATTTACTATGAGATGCCGCACATTTTTATTTACCTGACCAAAGCCTCAAACCAACGCCATATTGCAAGCATTGACTCCCACATTGCCAAATTAAAAGAAATTTGGGGACCGGACGTCGTCGGAAAATAAGATTAGCAAACATTGACCTGAGAAAATTTAAATCCGTTCAAGACTTCTTTAATCGTCATTTTTTTCTTGCCGGCACGTTGCAATTCTGTCACACTCAGAGCTTGATTTCCACAGGCAATAACCAATGCTTTTTCGCCCTCTAAAATCATTCCGGCTGTACCTTGCTGATTGATAACTTGCGCACGCAATACTTTTATTCTCTCCCCTTGGTAATCAAAATACATTGCCGGATAAGGATTAAAAGCACGAATTTTTCTCTCCAAAACTTCCGCCGGCTGAGAAAAATCGAGTTGACATTCTTCCTTATCGAGTTTGGCGGCATAAGTTACTAATTGTTCATCTTGCGGCTTGGCATGCCTCTGCAAAATATCAATGTTCGCAAGAGCTTCCATAATCAGTGTTCCGCCTAACTCAGCCAAGGCATCATGCAAACTTTCGCCGGTTGTTTCATTCGTAATTTCCACCTCACCTTTAAGCAGCATATCTCCGGCATCAAGTGCCGGAACAATGTTCATAATCGTAATACCGCTTTTTTTATCACCGGCTTCAATAGCGCGTTGGATAGGCGCAGCTCCACGCCATCTGGGTAACAAAGACCCGTGAATATTGATACATCCTTTAGGAAACGCTCTTATAACAGCCTGCGGCAAAATCAAGCCATATGCAGCAACAACGGCAATATCGGCTTTGAGAGCGCAATACTCTGCCTGAGCCTCAGCCGTGCGTAAAGTTTTTGGGGTTCTGACCATAAATCCCTGTGCTTCAGCCCACTCATGTACCGGTGACTTGGTTAACTTATGCCCGCGTCCGGCAATCTGCGGCTCACGCGTATAAACGCAAACAATCTCATGCACTTCGGCAATTTTTTTTAAGGCTGTCAACGCAAAATCAGGCGTCCCCATAAAAACAACTTTCATCTTTTTCTCCTTTGATTCCCTTATATACCACTCACCCGAAGTTGCAAGTTTTATTTTGCAAAAATTAGACTGTGAAATCAGCTCTTTACAAACTTAAAAATCTCTATATACTGATTCTGAATGATAATCCGGAGGAAATAACCGATGTTCTCAATGAAATGGCATAAAAGATTTATGGAAGTAGCTGAATTAATCGCCACTTGGTCAAAAGATCCATCCACCAAAACCGGTGCAATTGTCGTCGGTCCGGATCGAGAAATTCGCGCCACCGGCTACAACGGTTTAGTCAGAGGCGTTGATGATGGTAAACCGGAACGCATGGAACGCCCGACCAAATACGACTTTTTTGAGCATGCCGAGCGCAATGCCATTTACAATGCCTGTCTCACAGGGACATCGCTTAAAGGTTGCATTATGTATGCCACTCATGCCCCTTGCACGGATTGCGCCCGCGCTATTATTCAAGCCGGCATTAAAATGGTCGTAACCCACGAAATTAAAATTGATGCCGCCACCCCGCAAAACACTTGGCGTGATAAGTTAGTATATGCCGAACAAATGTTCAAAGAAGCCGGTGTTGAATATATAACCTTGCCTAAGGAATAAATTATCCTTGCAATTCCGATAATCTGTCTTATAATACCTCTCATAAGCAGGTGTTCTGCTTATGGAGCTTAACCTCTCCTATCAAATAAACAACTCCTTTGCATGAGGGAGCTGATAAAATATATTGAATATATCAGGCTGTTATTTGAACAGAGGTTAACTCCCTCGCCGTTTTTTTCGGCGAGTTTTTTTGTTTTTTATCAACAAAAAGGAGTTAACGAAAATGACAACAAACTATAACCGTCGTTTTAAACATGAGATATCTCAACAATTGGCACAAATCAGAATATCTCGCCGACAACCCATATTTGAGGTAGCCAAAGACTGTTGCTTGCCGCCGCAACTCATTGACCGTTTAGAATGCAGGGGTCGACAAATCTCTTGGAAAACCTATTATCGGCTGATTGACTACTATAATTACCGAGTCATGCTTGTTCCGCAACCCTAAACAAAACCTCCGCTTTAAAAGCGGAGGTTTAATTTTTTTATTCGGCATTTTCTGGTTCAGCCTCGGTATGGAAATCATACAAACTTTCTGAAGATGTCTCCATATTCTCATTACTCAACGGAAAATAATAAAAATAAGCACTGGCCAGGCACAACGCTAACACCGGAACAACAACTTTTTCAAACGGAAAATGAGCATGTCCGCCGTTATGTGCTTTCATCCACTGATAGAACTCTGAAGAATAATGCATAACCAAAGCCCCGACCAAAACGCTGAACAGAAAACCGTCCATATAAAAGATACCGATGATCTGCGGTGTATAAACAAGCTCACTGACATACATAAAGCCAATCATCGCCACACTGGAGACAATAATGATAAAATCTCGTCCGGCAAAATGCCAACCTTTTTTATCCATCCATCTGAGCATCCAATAGGCCAAAATCACCAGCATTGCACCGGCCCACACCCCGACAATAGCATCATCGACACCATAATGGCGCGCGAGCTCCAATGAAGCCCCGACCGCCACCGTACAAACGGCACAAGCCGGATTGGCCAACGCCGGTACAGCCCAAACAGCTAACATTAAAATCAATAAAATAAACATCTGTCATCCCCCTGATTATCTCAAATTTACCACCATTATCCGTAAATATGTTATCTTTGCAAGTATTTTCTTAAGCTTATCACACATACAATAAATATTTTATCCCCATAATTTTAATTTTCCTTGATTGCCAAAGAAATGAGCATTAGATATCACTCAAGAGGAAAACGAATGTACCTTACAAAATTGCAAAATTTAATCGGATTTATCAAAACCATTGCCAGACTGACCTTGCCGATTACCACATCCTTTTTGGCAATGGGGATTATGGGCGTTATCGACACCATGATTGTCGGTAACTATGATACCATGCAATTAGCATACATAGGGCTGGCGAACTCTATTTTTGTCATTCTATTTACAATTCCGATTGGTTTGCTGAATGGTGTCATGATTAGATCATCACAAAAATTCGGGGCTCGAAAATTTCAATCTTGCGGTAAAATTTATAATGAAGGCAAAAAATATGCCCTTCTTTTAAGTATTATCTTTTTAGGCATTGGTGTGAACGGGGAAGAAATATTGCGTTTGCTCGGTCAAAGTCCGGAAATGATTAAACATGGCGGAGAAGTCCTACGCGTTTTTGTTTTTTCCATTCCCTTTATTTTAATTTACGTTAATGCCAATTTCTTTCTGCAATCCATTCGCCGTCCGCAAATTGCCACTTATGGTGTTCTGGCGGCAAACGTTGTCAACATTATCATCAACCCGATTTTAGTATGGGGATTCTTCGGCTGTCCGGCAATGGGTGCTGTCGGATCGGCGTTAACAACCTTAATTGTGCGGATTTTATTGGCTATTTATATGCTCACCTACATTCATCGCATGCGCAAAAACCCGAAACTCAATAAACGTTTCGGCCTTGATCGCAGCTACAGCTCATGGTGGTCTGACAGCCAAAAAACACGACAAATCGGCTATGGCGTTGCTATCATGACCATTGCCACCAACGGCTCGTTTTCGGCAGTCAGTAACTTTGCCGGTTGGCTGGGCGAACAAACAATGGCTGTTTTTGTGATTATGATTAACATCAGTTCTCTGATTGCCATGCTGTGCTTTTCCATCAGTCAAGCCACGGCAATAGTAGTTGCCAGTATATATGGCAAAAAAGATTATAAAAACATTCTCACGGCCACTTGTGCCGGTTTCATCATCGAGCTCAGCATTATGCTCACACTTATAACACTTGTTTACCTCTTTCCGCGGCAAATTTTCGGCTTTTTCACACAAGATGAAACCGTCCTATCCGCCATTATCGGACTGATTAACATTGTTTTGTTAGAAGTATTTGTTGATGTTCAACCGATGAATATCAGTGCGGCTCTCAATGGTCAGGGAGATGTGAAAATTCCGACCATAGTTCAAATTATTTCATTTTTAATTGTCAGAATTTCTTGTTGCTATTTATTTGCATTCACCTTTGCTCTCGGCTTAAGAGGGCTGATTTATGGTCTGATGTGCGGCGGCATAGCTTCTTTCACACTCAACGGCTGCCGATTACTCTATATTTTACGCCGCTATAAAAAAACGGAAGCTTAGCTCCCGTTTTTTTATTTTCTATAATTTAATCAGCTCTCTGACGCGCTCTGCCATTTGTGCCAACACATCGCTTTTGGGCGTATACTTCTGCTCAAACGGCGGAACGGTCTGCCACCCCAAATCTTCATAGACTTTTTGAATATGAGCCGTCACCCCGCCTTTCCAACCATATGAGCCGAAGGCAAGAGCCTTTTTATTTTTCGGTTGCAAGCCGTGCATATACGTGACAAAACCGGCAACCCGAGGAAACAATTGATTATTCAAAGTCGGTGACCCGATCAGAACATACTTTGCATCTAAAAAGTCAACCATGACTTCCGACACATTTTTAACGCTCAGACAATGCTTAACTGTCGGAATACCGGCATCTTGTAAAACAGCCATGGCGGTTTCTGCCAACTTGGCAGTTGCCCCCCACATGGTATCATACACAATCACGGCCTTGCCTTCATTCTGTCCGCTCGCCCATTTGGCATAAAGACCAAGAATTTTACCAAC
>CACYYO010000046.1 GCA_902778645.1 uncultured Rhodospirillales bacterium
GACGTGTTATGATGTGATATATCCGCATGCGCCAATGCTGTAAATAACAATATAAACATAGAGCAAACGAGCAATATTCTCTTCATAATAACACCTCTTATGATGCTAAACCAAAACACACTTTCCCATATACTAACATATTTTTCTGAAAAGTGCAACCGTTTTTCTGTTTTTCACACTGCCCTATGGAAGATAATAAAAACAGTAGTTACGAAGGAAATGAAAGTTAGAATGTCGCGAACAATATTGTTATTGAGGTTTAGAAATCACAAAGCTTTTGTTTTACTGCAGTTCAGAAGTAAAACAAAGACAGCAGATTTACTGATAGCTAGTCAAAACTAATCGGCAGATAAACCGTAAAAGTTGTGCCCTTATAGGCATTTGATTGTACGGTCAAATTACCGCGGTGACGGATAATAATTTGCTTAACGATGGACAGCCCTAAACCGGTTCCTTTTATATTCTTATCTTTATGCTCCTGCATACGATAAAAACGCTCGGTCAAACGCGCCAGATTCTCATCAGAAATTTTCGGTCCCTGATTGTTAACAGCTATCATAACCGCCGGACCAGATTGCGTCTTAAGGTTAGGTGTGGTCGGAATACTATCTGCACGGCTGATTTTAATAGCAATGTCACTGTTTGGCGTTCCATATTTAATGGCATTGTCCGTCAGATTTTGGATAACTTGCTTTATTTGATTATAATCAGCCGTTATTTCCGGAATATCATCATCAATCAACAATTGAACAGATGTTTTTCTGCTTTCGGCTTTTTGCGCTAAAGCATCAGCCACATCTTCGGCAACTTTGCGTAAATCAGTCTTGCCTTCGGGAAGATTATCCTGCATCAGTTCAATTTTAGAAAGGGACAACAGATTTTCAATCAAAGCCGACATATATTCAGTTTGATCCTTCATGATAGCCAAGAATTTTTCCTGCGCTTTTTTATCATTCTTTGCCGAGGTCTGCAATGTTTCGATAAAACCGGAGATAATCGCCAGCGGCGTGCGGAGCTCATGGCTGGCATTTGCCACAAAGTCAGATTGCATTTTTTCTATTTTCATGGCCTTGGTTAAATCATAGATTGAAATAACCGCCAAGGCGCTTTCTTGGGAAACATAAGGTAATTTTTTGATATGAGCGTACAATTTTTGATCAATCGGCTTAGAGATATAGAAAATAAGCGATTCGGATTCGCTGTCACCCTGTAAAAGACGATTGACAGCCTCAATAAAATTGTTGGAAGAAATAACGGTATCAATACTCTTCTCCCTGATTTTGGTGCCGAACATATTGCATGCAGCAAGGTTTGCACCGCAAATAATTCCTTTGGCATTAATCATCATGAGCGGATCCGGCAAAGAATCCAAAACAGCGGTATCTGAGAGTGTCTGCGCTTCAAGAAGATCCGTTTTTTCCGACCAAAATTTATGCATGGCATTAACGGCATTAACAATTTCTTTGGCGTCATTTTCCTCCAACACCAATTGTGCATCAGAAATATTTTGATGACGGGAAAGGGCAGTAATATATTGCCTGAGTTGCTGTAATTCATGTGTCATGGGGAATAGAAAAATAACATTGAAAATAACACACGTTCCGTAAGCAATCACAGCCATCGGTGCATTAAGTATTTTGGCTGCAACCATAAAAATAAAAATAAGAGCCATCGGCAGGGAGAGTAGCAAAACGCGGTCGACAAAGCGCATATTTTTTTCTAGGATTGCAGGTTTTTTGGGCGTTTTTTTCATGATTTTTCTTTCATAAACCAAAAAAGTGTAGACTAAACTTAAAAATAATCTATTATACGATAAACTTAAATTTAATAAAATATCGTAAAAAAATGACTAAAGATTCTAATTTCACACCAACCCCGATGCTCCAACAATATTTTAAGATTAAGGCAGAGCACCAGGATTATCTGTTGTTTTATCGTATGGGCGATTTTTATGAACTGTTTTTTGATGATGCCAAAACAGCTTCAACAGCCTTAGATATTGCTCTAACTTCCAGAGGAACATACCAGGGTGAAAAAATTCCGATGTGCGGTGTGCCGTTCCATGCCTATGAAAGTTATTTATCAAAGCTCATAAAACAAGGTTATAAAGTCGCCATTTGTGAACAAACCGAAGACCCGCAAGAAGCCAAGAAAAGGGGCTCTAAATCGGTTGTCAGAAGGGAGGTTATCAGGCTTGTAACCGCCGGAACATTGACGGAAGACAATCTGCTGGACGCCAAACGTAATAATTATTTGCTTTGTTTAGCTCGCCAACAGGATAAATTAGGAACAGCTTGGTTAGATATCTCCACCGGCGATTTTTACACGCAGGAAATACCGATAATCTCCGGACGCGAGCCCGAGGCACTGACGTCCGTTTTAGTGCGACTTATGCCGGTTGAAATTTTGGTTTCGGACAGTTATTTGCAAACGCCTGAAATTTTTGGCGTTTTGAATGAGTATCGTGATAAATTATCCGTTTTGGCACAAGCCCGTTTTAACGGGGAAAATGCCCGCAAACGTTTGTTAGATATATATCATGTGCAAACTTTAGAGGCTTTCGGGGCATTTTCAAAAACGGAGGTAACGGCCGCCGGTGTATTACTTGATTACGTCATCAACACCCAAAAGGGGAAGATTCCGCATATTGAAAGACCGCTTAAAGTTCATGCACAGCAGGTAATGGAGATAGACGGTTCTACCCGCAAAAGCTTGGAGTTGCTGGAGAGCAGCCGAGGGGATAAAGAGGGGAGCTTAATCTCGGTGATTGACCGAACCAAGACGGCAGGTGGCGGGCGTTTACTTGCCGGCTGGGTAGCCAGTCCGTTACTTGATATAACAGAGATTAATCGTCGTTTGGATGGAATTGAGTTTTTTATAAACCACGCTCGGCTGCGGGAGGATTTTGCGCAGATTTTCAAAACATTGCCGGATACGGAACGTGCTATCTCACGATTAAGTACCGGTCGCGGCGGTCCTCGTGACTTAGCAAATATATGCATGGTACTGGCTTCTTTACCGAAGTTGCGGAATTTGCTTTACAACGATATGAATCAAGAGATGCTGGATACTACCTGTCCGGCAATAGAGAAAATTATTAAAAATCTGGGGCACTATGAGCAGTTGGTTGATACGTTGGAGCGTTCATTAGCGCCGGAACTTCCGTTACTGGCGCGAGATGGCGGCTTTATTAAAAACGGCTATTATCCGCCCTTAGATGAGATTCGTCGCCTTCATAAAGACGGTCATCAGGTCATTATGCAATTGCAAACAAAATACGCTGAGCAGACCGGCATCAACAGCCTGAAAATTAAGTATAACAACGTGATAGGTTATTTTATTGAAGTTCAAAATAAGTTTGCAACCGAGATGCTGGAAAATCCGGAGTTCATACATCGCCAGTCTGTTTTGAATGCGACACGTTTTACAACGGTTGAACTCACCGAACTGGAAAACAAAATCCGCAGTGCGGCAGAAAAGTCACTGGCGCTCGAATTAGAGTTATATGATTCTCTGGTAACTGACATTATGGCAGCTTCGGACAATATTGCCAAGACAGCAAAAGCATTGGCTGAACTTGATGTGTTATCTTCATTAGCAGACTTGGCTGTTGAGCATCATTATTGCCGCCCGCAGATAGATAACAGTCTCTCATTTACGGTAGAGGAAGGGCGGCATCCGGTTGTGGAGGCGGCAATTCTCAAGGCCCGTAGCGGTACTTTTGTCGGGAATGATTGCCGGCTTGATGAAAATGACCGCATATGGCTGTTAACCGGTCCGAATATGGCTGGTAAATCAACATTTTTACGACAAAATGCGATTATTGCGATTATGGCACAAATGGGTTCTTTTGTCCCGTGTCGGTCCGCACATATCGGGGTGATAAATAAAATTTTTTCACGCGTCGGGGCGAGTGATGACTTGGCGCGCGGTCGTTCGACATTTATGGTTGAGATGGTTGAGACCGCCGGTATTTTGAATCAGGCAGATGAGCGTTCTTTTGTTATTTTGGATGAAATCGGGCGCGGTACGGCGACTTTTGACGGGCTGTCGATTGCCTGGGCCGTGGTTGAGCACTTGCACGAGCGTAACAAATGCAGAGCTCTGTTTGCAACCCATTATCATGAGTTGACCAGTCTGACGGCGAAGCTCAAGCGGATGAGCTTACATTGTATGAAAATCAAAGAGTTCAATGATGAGGTGATTTTTTTGCACGAGGTTATTAACGGTGCCGCAGACAGAAGTTACGGAATTCATGTTGCCAAATTAGCGGGTTTACCGGAGGTTGTATTAACGAGGGCAGGACAGGTGCTTGATAGTTTGGAGCACGGCGCTAAACAAAAGCATATTGCCGAATTAGCCGATGATTTACCGCTGTTTGCCAATCTTCAACCCAAAGCTGAGGAAAAACCGCAAGTCAGCGAGGCTGAAAAATTATTGCAGCAAATAAATCCCGATGACTTAACCCCAAAACAGGCACTGGAAGAACTATATAAGCTCAAGAGCAAACTTTCCTGACGTTCTTAATTCGGAATCTCTATTCACGTATCCCTCCCCTTATTTCAAAGGGGAGGTTAGGAGGGGTATGTCATTCCGGCACTTGACACCGGAAACGAAGTGAGCAAGCTGCTTTAGCTGTCGCGCTCCATCCACAGGAATAAAGCTATATCCCCCTTTTCTTGTCATCCTGAGGAGCGTTATTTTTTTTCTTGTCATCCTGAGGAGCTGTGAAACAGCGACGTCAGGATCTCCGAACTTTAGTTCGGTAAAAAAAACAAGCCTTATTCCTGAGCCCTTCCGACCGCCTTTTTTTTGTGCTCATTATCCCTCCCCTTATTTCAAAGGGGAGGTTAGGAGGGGTATGTCATCCCGACCGAAGCGGAGGGATCTGCGCACGACCTCTCCCCCCAAACCTTGTCTTTGTCCCTCCCTCAGACCTCTCGGCTACGCTCGAGGTGACGCCCCTTTACCGTCACTCCGGCACTTGACACCGGAGCCCACAGCAAAGTAGCCATATTCCTATGGATACCCGAATCAAGTTCGGGTATGACAGAAAGAGGGGTTTCCTATTATCCCTCCCCTTATTTCAAAGGGGAGGTTAGGAGGGGTATGTCATCCCGACCGAAGCGGAGGGATCTGCGCACGACCTCTCCCCCAAAACCTTGTCTTTGTCCCCTCCCTCAGACCTCTCGGCTACGCTCGAGGTGACACCCCTTTACCGTCATTACCCGGCTTGACCGGGTATGACATGAGAAAAAACATCCCGACCGTCTCTGTTGTCATTGCGAGGAGCAAAGCAACTCGGCCTACGAAGTGAGCAAGCCGCTCTAGCGGTCGCGCTCCATTTCATCCATATAAACACCCCTTCATAAACATATTGCAAAAAAGGAAAAAATATGCCATAATATAAGGAGGTTAATTTTTGTCTTGTCTTATAAAGAGGT
The DNA here is from genome assembly GCA_902778645.1 of uncultured Rhodospirillales bacterium. Classification (GTDB taxonomy): domain Bacteria; phylum Pseudomonadota; class Alphaproteobacteria; order RF32; family CAG-239; genus Scatocola. Next base: position 5,445 of record CACYYO010000046.1, read on the forward strand.
GTTATTATGAAGAAAACATCGTTACTGTGCTCTATGTTCATATTCATGTTCACAACGTTTGCGTATGCAGATATATCGCATCATAGCACGTCCCTCTTTGTGACAAAGACAAAAATGAACCAGGTTGAGGCAAAATCTCCCAAATATTCAAATTTACCAAAGCTTGCGGCAACTTATTGGATAACCGATAAAGGCAAAATAGGGTTTACGGGACTTACCTTTGGTAATAAGTATGAGGGGGAAAATGGGTGTAATCAGGGCTCCCTTCCTAACCATTGTACAGAAGCGGTCAATAGTTGCGAGAGGAATGGGGTGAGATATTATTCGAGCACCTGTCAAACCTGTTCTGAGGGATATGAGGTTGAAAGAGGTATCTGTAAACCCAAAGATTGTTCAAATTATCCCTCCGCAAGTGATAGCATAACAGGCTGTGCACGCACAAGCGAGTGTCAATCGGCGTTGCAAATAACTTATAAGTGCGAGGAATGTAATGCACAAGGCTGGGAGAGTGATGGCAATGGCGGTTGCAAACCAAAAACCTGTGACGAAGATGGGTTTCCTTACCACAACGCAGACCCGAACTGGCGTCCGACAATTTGTAAAACAGTATCAGAGCCGTGTTATGCCGGCAATGATGTTTATTACGGATGTACGGCATGTAACCCTGGGTATATCCAAGATGAGGGTTACTGTGTTGAAACCGGTGGCGGTTCCGGTGGTGGTTCCTGGGAAGGCTGTCAGTTAGCAGAAATGCCGGAAATCTTTGACGGTAAAGGCAATACCCAGAAGATTGTGGCGCAAATGAGGAATGAAGCTTTAGCGGCTTATGCGTGTTCGAAGTTCTATGCCCCCGGCGTCAGTGCCTCAGACCCGACTTTCGGTCAAGGACAATGGTACTTACCGGCGATGGGTGAGTTGATGGAAGTTTACGGCTATGATCCGGCACAAGTGGCTGCAGGAACGGGTAAAACCGGCGCCACCGGCACCAATAAGACGCTTATTAACAATGCTCTGACCACCTTAGCCGGCAAAGGAGTCGATGCGGCTGTGTTAAGAAATGGTTATTATTGGTCCTCCTCTGAGTATAGTTATAATCACTCATGGACACCCAGTATGAATGATGGTTACCGGTTCTACGAAGATAAGAGTGACCTCTACTACGTTCGTAGTTTCCTGCTTTTAGAAAATTGTTTTACCCCTTTAACCCTTTCGGCACCGCAGGTTGGGGATGTGATGTATGCCGACAAATCCTGGGGGGCGGCGAGTGATTATAGCGGCTCCAAAGTTGCCGTCGGCGTTATTACCTATGTCTCACCGACATCCGGCTATGTTGTCATCATGAGCCTCAAGGATTTGGCATTCAGCTCATCTGGTACGGTAGGAAA
>CACYYO010000047.1 GCA_902778645.1 uncultured Rhodospirillales bacterium
TTTCAGAACAAGCGCTTTTTCTTTCAAAACGATATTGCTATTTGTTGCAGTCCATTTTGTTTTTATAAATATTTTTACATTTTTAGCTTATTGGAAAGACAAGCGTGCCGCCCAAAGCGGACAATGGCGTATTCCTGAAAAGGACTTGCACTGGTTGGAGCTGTTGGGAGGCTGGACGGGGGCTCTGTTGGGGCAAAAATTGTTGCACCATAAGAACCGCAAAAAAAGTTATCAGCTTGTCTTTTGGCTTGTTCCTGTTATTCAAGTGTTGTTCGTTATTATCGCCTTGCAATATTTAGGTTTGTTGTATATATAAATAATAAGGGCACATATGACGATGAACAATAATTTACCAGAGTTACGAGATATTCATTTACCGGATGGCGTATCAATTTTTCCGCCGGCATATGGCTGGTATGTCATCATAGGGATAGTCCTAATCTTATGTTTCTCTTGGAAATTGTATGGTCTGTGGCGTCTCAAAAGCCGCAAGCTTTATGCAAACCGTTTTTTAGCACGCCTGGATACACAAAATGTAACAATGTCTGCGATTCAGGTATCTGAGTTGTTGAGACGAATTTGTGTTTATCGTTATCCGCAGGCCGTTGCCTTAAGCGGTAGCGACTGGTTGAACTTTTTGTACGCGCACTGTCATCAGTCGCTCTCTCCCGAGTCTGCGCAGCTTTTGCAAAATGCTCCCTATATGAATCCGCAAACATCAACATACACAACGCAAAATCTACAAGAGCTAATCAACTTTACGCGCCGATGGATAGGAGAAAATTTATGATAATTTTCGCTTATCCGTATATGTTTTTACTTTTAGTATTACCTTTGTTTGTGCGTTATCTGCTACCGACATTGAAAGGAATGCACGGAGATGCTTTACGCGTCCCTTTCTTAAAAGAAATATCCGCAATTAACCTGAAATCAGGAAAGCTGTGGCACACACCGGATAATGGCGTATCCCGTATCAGTATAAACAAAATAATAATCTGGGCAACCTATATCCTGCTGGTGACAGCTGTTGCCCGACCGCAAATGCTCGGAGAACCGGTCAGACTCAAAAATGAAGGACGGGATATTTTGTTGGTTATGGATATTTCAACGTCTATGTTGGAACAAGATTTTCAGTATCAGGGACATCGCCTGAGCCGGCTTCAAGCCGTCAAAGCGGCCGCTTCTGATTTTATCGAGAAACGCCATGATGATCATATAGGGCTTGTTTTGTTTGGCTCTCGTGCTTATTTGCAGGCACCGCTAACCTATGATAAACAAGCGGTCAAAAATATTTTGCTGTCGATGGATGCCGGTATGGCCGGCAACAGTACCGCAATCGGCGATGCTTTAGGGCTCGCTCTAAAGTCTCTGAAAGACGCGGAAAATAAAGACAATAAAGTTATAATCCTTTTGACTGATGGCGAAAATAATGATGGAAGCTTAAGCCTGCCGCAAGCCATTAACCTGGCAAAAAATGAAAAGGTCAAGATATATACAATCGGTGTCGGCGGACAGGCAGATTTTGTGCAGTCGATTCTCAGTTACAAAATAGCATTGCCGTCAGGGCTTGATGAGCAAGGGCTGCAACAATTGGCAGAAGAAGCCGGCGGCCAATATTTTCGCGCCGATGACACCAATGCGTTGCTCAAGGTTTATCAAGAAATTGACCGGTTAGAACCGCAATCGCAGGAAGAAAATTATATTCAGGAAACTAAAGAATATTACTATTGGCCGCTGATAGCCGCTTTTTTGCTGAGTTGTGTGTTACTGATAATGAAACGGAGAAACGGATAAATGCAAGCGTTTGTAGAAAATTTTCATTTTTTGCGTCCGTGGCTATTATTGCTGATTTTTATCCCCTTGGCAATATATAAAGTTTTATACGGCAAGCTAGAGACGTTATCGTCGTGGGAAAAAGTATGCGATAAAAATTTATTACAGTTTTTGCTGATTAAAGGCTCATCGACACAACGTCGCTTGTTTTTTTATTTATGTGTCATAGGCTTTATTAGTACTGTAATTGCTTTGGCCGGACCAAGTTGGCAAAAGCAGGAAGTTGAAGGGTTAATGGTCGAAAAACCGGTAATACTTGTCCTGAATCTGTCATCGGATATGGCTGAAAAAGATGTAACGCCTAATCGTTTATCTCGTGCCAAATATGCAATAGCTGATTTGTTGTCTGCTCTTGGCAGAAGCCAAACCGGACTGATCGTTTATGCCGGCGAGCCGTTTTTGATTTCACCGATAACCGAAGACACAAAGGTTTTGCAAAATTTATTGCCGGCAGTCGATTTTGATATCATGCCCGAAAATGGAGACCGCCTGGATCGAGCGATAAATTTGGCTGTATCAGGATTCGAAAACGGGCAATGGCAACGGGGGCAGATAGTCGTCTTTGCCGGTGATGTCGGGCAAGAATTTTCTTTAGCCCTTCAAGCGGCGCAAAACGCGGCTGCCAAAGGCTACACCGTCAACGTTGTCAATGTTGCCTCCTCAAATAATGAAAAGCTTAAAAGAATAGCCCGGCAAGGAAATGGTGTCTTCGAAAATGTGCAAGACATAGCAGCTTTGGGGGCGCAGCTTTCTGCTCAGCAAAGCGATGAGATAACCGCCTCCCAAAACAAGCTGACGCAATGGCTTGATGCCGGCTACTATTTGTGTTTTATTCCCTTGTTATGTTGTTTGTATTTGTTTCGTCGCGGATTGTTGGTTATTCTTGTTTTTTGCGGATATAGTTTTTCGGCACAAGCCGGATTTTTCCGAAATGCCGATCAAGAAGGGTTAAAAGCTTTTTCCGCCCAACAGTACGAAAAAGCAGCCGCTGAGTTTAAGGATTCGAAATGGCAGGCATCGAGTCAGTATCGCTTAGGAAATTACGAAAAAGCCTACCAATATTTTTCCACACATACCGATACGGAAAGTCTTTATAATCAGGGGAATGCCTTAGCAAAAGCCGGAAAAATAGAGGATGCGATAAAAAAATACGAGGAAGTCCTGAGGCAAAATCCGACTCATGAAGATGCTAAATTTAATTTAGAATATCTTAAACAGCAACAAAACGAACAACAAGAGCCACAGTCCGGAGAAAATGATAATCAGGACAATCAAGACGAGCAACAGCAAAACGAGCAGTCTTCAGCGGCAGAAAATCAAGAGCAACAGGAGCAAAATCAAAATCAGAACGATTCTTCGCAACAGGAAAATTCGTCATCATCACAACAAGAACCGTCATCAGATAACAATCAGTCCGGTGATGGACAGGAAGATAAATCTCAGGAAAGTAATCAGCAGCAACAAAGTTCAGAGCCGCAAGACCGGCAAAATCAAAACACTTCAGGAAGCAAAGAACAGCAACAAATTGGGGCGCAGTCTTCACAAAAAGATGATGATAACCAAGAAAAACAGGGTCAAGCCTTGCAAAAAGGGGACAGCGACAATACATATAATGAAGAGGTTCAAGCCAGAGAGTTACAGTATCGTGAAATTCCTGAAGATCCCGGAGGGCTTCTGAGAGCATTTATTGCCAGAGAGTATGCAAAAGATCGTTATGCAAAGGATAAATAAAATGAAAAAATTTTGGAGTATTTTAGTCGGGGTGCAAGTATTATTGAGTGCCGGAGCACACGCACAAACATTACAGGCAACCGTCAACAGAACAGAGATTCCGCAGGGAGAAACTTTTGTCTTAACGTTGGAAACAGATGATGAAAAAACAAGCGGGTCTCCTGATTTGAGCGTGTTGGATAAAGATTTTACGATTTATTCGGTCGGTAATGCTTTTCAGAGTTCATATGTGAACGGCGTGGCAACGCACACACGCCAATGGCAGGTTGTTTTGATGCCCAAAAACGCCGGACAGATTGAGATTCCGGAAATAAAAGTCGGTACGCTGACCTCGCAACCGATACAGTTAAATATTGTACCTGCAAATTTGGCACAACAAGCCTCTGCATCACAATCTGAAGGACCGAAGTTTGCTGTTGATGCCAAGGTTGATAATACCAATCCTTATGTTCAACAACAGATTAACTATACTCTGAGTATCTACGACAGCGGTGGTCTGTATGGAGAACAGCCGCTCCTCAATGACGATGGCAACAGCGATTGGATAATTAAGAGCTTAGGTGATCCGACCATAAACAGTAAAGTTGTTAACGGACAACGCCTGCGTGAAATTCAGTTTCACTATGCGCTGTTTCCGCAAAAAAGCGGCGTATTAAAGACACCTGATATTGAGTTTAGGGGATATTACCTGACCCGGTCTCGCCGTGGTGCCGATGCTTTTGAAGAACTGTTTAATGACAGTTTTTTCCACATCGGGCTGGCGGATAGTATGTTTGCAACACGTAATCCGGTCGTTCTGAAACCGGAAAGCATCACCGTGAACGTACAGCCGATTCCGGCAAGCAACGGAGGCTATTGGTGGTTGCCGGCATCACAGGTGGTTCTGAGCTCTGAATGGGAAAATAAAAATCCGACCTTTAGGGTAGGGGAGGCTGTTGGGCGCTCTATTTACCTGAAAGCCTCAGGCGTGACGGAGAACCAATTACCTGATATCACCTTCCTACCCATCAGCGGTATGAAACAATATCCCGAAAAACCATTGTCAATGAGCTCACAGCACAATGGCGAAATTGTTTCGGCAAAGAAATTCGGCAATGTGTTTATTCCTGAAAGAGAGGGAACAATGACGATTCCTGCCGTGACGGTTGATTGGTATAATATCCATACCGGTCAGCTTGAGAAGGCAACCCTGCCGGCTCAAACAATAGAAGTACTACCGGCATTGAATAATGGGACAGACCCTGTAGAAGCGGAACAACCTCAAACCCAGCCACAGGTCCAACCTGAAAATATCGCAACGCAAGAAACCGCACCGGTCCTGAAATACAAAAAACCTCTGTTTCCAACCTGGCTATGGATGTTTGCGGCATTTGTTTTGGGAGTGGCAATGAGTTATTGGCTGTTTGGACGTCAGTACCATATTGTTGTAAAGGATAAGGATGCTTATCGCAAAGCCGCAGAAAAAGCTCTGCAAGACGGTAAATTAAAATCATTGCGTAACAATTTATTGGCATGGGCACGTCAGGCATATCAAAATGATAAAATTCGTAACCTTGATGACATGGCATCGCAAAGTGAGACATTGACGTTTAAAAAACAATTGTCAAAGCTGAGTGAAGCTCTGTACGCACCACAAGAAACGACTTTTGACAAAGAGGCATTTCTCAAAGCTTTCAAAGATGAGCAGAAGCGCCATAAAAAAACATCATCAACAGAAAGCCCGCTTCCCAGATTATACCGTTAGAGAGTATTGATCCAAATGCGTTGCTCAACAAGGTCTGCGCTTTTGTAAGGTGAATCTTCAAAACCGCCAAATTTTGACATTGCTTTATGCATAACCCCAAAAGAAGCAGAATTATCTGCATTGCATGTGATCAAGACTTGTGTGATTCCCATTTCTTTTGCTTTTGCCAAACACAGAGCCAAACCGTGAGAGGCATAACCTTTACGCTGTGCAGAGGGGCGAATTTGGTATGCAATATGCCCTCCGATTTGCTTGAGAGCAGGGGTTAGAGAATGTCGCAAATCAAAGCTTCCTATGTATTTATCTCCATCAACCAGCCAAAAAGTGGTATAAGCAACATAACCCGGTTTTAAGTTAATACCTTTTGCCCCGTTCTCTACATTTTTAAAATAATCTTTGAAACCATCATTTGATGCGGCAATTATCTTGCCGACAGCATGAATCTCATACTTAGAGGGGGCTGATTTGTATTCTGCAATGGCCTCATAAACGCTGGGTAAATACTTTTTATCAGGTTCAACTAATTGCATAACCATGTTCGTCTCTCCGTAAAAACAAAAACCTTTTCCAGGCTATAACGCAAATAACTAAAAGTAAAGCTTCGTTTTGCAAAAAACAACACCGACCTTAAAAATATGTTGCAAATTTT
>CACYYO010000048.1 GCA_902778645.1 uncultured Rhodospirillales bacterium
TGTTGAGAATTGTGCAGATGGTATGGAAGAGACCTGTACACTGGCAGGTGGTGAAACACGCTACTCCGGTGTTTGCACAAAGTGTAAAGACGGCTTTGCTTTGGAGGAAGGGAAATGTGTTCCTGATTGCCCTCAGTCAATATACAGTAGACTTAATCCGTTGGCAGGATGTGTTTACGGGCCTAATGCTACTTGTCAAAGGAACGGATTAACTTGGTATTCTAATCAATGCGAAAGTTGTGAGGAAGGATACACCAAGAATGAGGAAGGTGGATGTACCGCTAATGATTGTTCGGGTTATCCTATGACCGATAGTTCTTTATGTACTTCAGTTATCGACAAATGCTCTGCATGGTGCGGCTCTTATACCGGAACGGCATATAAGTGCGGCGGATGCAAGAGCGGGTACACTCTTATTGACGGAGCTTGCATCAAAGACAGCGGTGTAGGGAGCTTTTATAAAGCGCCGGATGGAACAAATGTCGGAATTATCTTTTATGAAGATGAACGAATGACCAAAGTATTGGCATTAGAGAAAACAAAACCTCTGTGGGTAGAGGGGCTGACATCGAAAAATGGTGTCACCACGACAGAGGAAAATGGTGTTTGGGATGTTTGTTTGGAGGAGTTGCCTGGCAATCTACCTGGATACCATTATCTGAAAGATTTTAATGGTGAAATAAACAGCAATATGCTGATTGATATATACAATAAACACGGTGCTACTGCCAGAGCTGCATTAAATGCCAAAAATTACGAACCGGAGGCATGTGCCGGAAGCAAGGAGTGCGGTAAAGGGAATTGGTATCTGCCTGCAGCCGGAGAAGTAAGTATTGCCAGAAGCAGTATTGATGCGGGAAGAGCTTGGGATACTGTTCATGGCGTAACAGGTCAGGGAGGAACCTGTGGCGGAGAAACCGGTGTATATTTGACAGCCGCTTCTTCGGAAACACGTTGGGGATATATAGAGTCTCCCAACCGCTGTCACACGACCGGCGGAGTAGGAACAGTAGGGCTCATGAAGTATGACAATGTTGATAGTATTCCTGTGATGACAATTTGCAAACCGGGTTATGAAAAGAAAGACGGATTCTGCATTTCCAAGGAAGAACAGACAAAAGGTTGCCATACCGGAGATTACTATTTCTCTGATGACACATGTGCGCCTGATTTTGTTGAGGGAAAATACCCGTTAGGTGTTGTGGTTGACGAGAAGAGCAGACTTGTGCTTTCTACAATCCATGATTCTGCGGCTGATACATCAGATGCTTATGGAAAGCCGCTAAGCAGCTATAATTTGGGTGATAACAATTTGAATGATGCGCCTGATATCACGCTAACGCCAAAGAAGACACAGGAAGAAGCTCTGGCCGATATGGACGGGCGCGCCAATACAAAATGGATTATAAACCATTTAGGTGACAACGTCGGTGCCATTGCGTATGCTGCAGCGACATGTGTCCATAACTATGGGGGCGGAAAAAGTTGGTTCTTGCCTTCTTTAGGTCAACTTAATTTGGTCACCTCAGATATGCGAGAGGCTATGGATAAAGCTATGCGCTCTTACTTTAATCCGGCTCTGAATCAGGATGCGGTGAAAGGTGTAGCTTACATATCAAAGCCGGTTCCGTATTCTTGGCTTTCTTCAACGCTGGCGGAAACATCGCCGAGCGATCGTTATTATGTAACTCATTGGCGTTATTCCTATAACAGCAATAATGATACATGGAAACCTACACGAAGCCAATGGGCAGGCGGAAAGATTGTTTGTGCTTTCCAATATTAAGGTAAAGTAGAAATCAACATAAAAAACGGCGGTGGAATTATCCGCCGTTTTTTATATTCTGATAAATTTTTCTCTACGCTTTTTTTGTGTGTCGCAACACATAAAATCAGATTTTTGTGACTCAAGAAAATTTCTTAAATCAGTCTTTGGGGCGACGGTAAAAATGCATAAATGTGACCGGTTTAATGCCGGTTGCTTTGAGGATGCCTTTGCGGATTTTGGCGCGCACCATATCGGCAATCAGGTCTTCTTTATAATTGTAACGTGCAACCAGTGCCGGAAAATCTTCTTTTACATCTTCTTTAAGCTCGGTGGCTAATTTTTGGAAAGCCGCCTCCTCAAGAATGTCTATTGAGCTGATTTGCAAATTGTCTATGTGCCAATCTTCCTCAACCATTAAACTGATAAAGACACTGCAATTATATGCTATACGGCGGCGATTTTTTACCAATTGCGAACTCAAAGCTGTTTCTTGGTTACGATCAACGCCCAAAATATCCGTAGCAATCTCTTCAATTTTCTCGACATGATGATTATGATAGAGCATAACATCGCCGTTGTTTGAGGTCTCTACCTGCTCTATACCGCACTGAAGGGCAAAGCGTTTTTGCTCCCGTGTAAAGCGATGTGACCCATGAACCGGCAAAACAATCTCCGGTTTGAGCAGATTATACATATATTTGAGCTCTTCTTTGGTTGCATGCCCTGAGGTATGGACCAGAGCATCATCAGAGGTGATAACCTCTACCCCCTGCCCGCGCAATTTTTCTTGCATACGCTCAATTTTATCCTCATTTCCGGGAATCATCTTGGACGAGAATATAATCGTATCTCCCGCCGTCAACTTGATATCCTTATGCTCCCCGTTGGCAATAATCGTCAGCGCACTGCGATAGTTCGCCTGAGAGCCGGTGCAAATGTATAAAACTTTATCAGAAGGAATATCCCGAGCCTCTGCTATATCCAAGTATTTCGGTAAATCCTGAAAATAGCCGTTTTCTTTCGCTATTCGCATATTTTGTACTAAACTGCGCCCGACCAGAACCGGTGTACGCTCAGCCTCATAAGCGGCTAAAATTAAACTTTCCAGACGCATTAAGTTTGAAGCAAAGCAAGTCGCAATTAACCCTTGTTTGAATGTCGGCATCATTTTAATCAATTGCTGGCGAACCTCATTTTCGGTCGGCAACTTTTCTTCCAGCAGGGCGTTGGTGGAATCACAAACAAACATCGCCACACCCTCTTCCGCAATTTTTTGCAAAGCTGCATAATCCGTTTGTAAAAAGCCTATGGCTCCATCATCTAAACGCCAATCCGTCGCATGGACAATATTCCCGTACGGGGTCCGAATTGCCAGAGCACTGGTCTCCGGAACGGAATGCACAATCGGAATAAATTCGACATCAAAATTTTCTAATTTTACACGACGTTTCTCCGTCATTGAATGAAGGGGAACAACCTCATCCAAATGCTCTTCACGCAGGCGTTCTTTGATTAATCCCAGTGTAAAATTTGTGGCATATACCGGACACTTTAATTTGGGCCAGATATGTGCTATGGCTCCAAAGTGGTCCTCATGTGCATGGGTGATGAACAGCCCCTCTATGTTTTCGGCATAGTTTTCTAAGAATGACGCATCCGCAAATGCCAAATCCATTCCCGGATAGTCATCATTCAAAAAACCATAACCGGCATCGACCACAATCAATTTACCCTTAACGGCATAAACATACATGTTAATCCCGATTTCATCGGCACCCCCCATCGGGATAAAGTAAATACCGTCTCTCTCAAAATTGCTCATCTCTTTTTCCTACATATAGAACACATCACCGGCATAAATATGACGCAGGCTTTCCTCCGTTTCCAAAAGCAGTTCGCCATCATCGCCTATTCCCTTGAATATACCAATCAACTCCTCTCGATCGGTATGAACGGAAATTTGGGTATTCAGACCTTGCACTGCCTCAAGCCATTTCTGTTTTATTACCTCAAAGCCATGTATCTGCCAGCTTTGCTCATTTTTATCAAAATTGGCTATATAAGAACGCAAAAATGCTAATCTGTCAATATCTATCCCTTGTGCCATCAAACTCGTTACCGGATAAAGCATTTGTGAACTTGGCGGGGCTTGTTTAATATTAACACCGATACCTATGATGATGTAGCCGTTATGTCCTTTTTCAAGCAACATTCCCGATACTTTTTGATTATCAATCAGGAGATCATTCGGCCACTTCAAATTCACCCGGTGTGTCGATGGTAACAGGGCCTTGATGCTCTCATATAAACTCAGAGAGCTCAGGGCAATCAGTTGACCGATACATGATATATCAAAAATCAATCCTTGGGAAAAAAACAGATTTCCTTCCAGACCTATCCAACTTCTGCCACGACGGCCACGTCCTCTGGTCTGCTCTTTGCTGCTGATAATAAAACGACCTGTCGTCTGCGTGTTGCTTAAGGCAACAGCATCATCATTTGTGCTTTGCGTTGTCTCTTTATCCTGCCAATTCCACTGATAAATGTCAGTCATCTACTGTCTCATCTGTATCATATTTTCAACCACCGCTTGAAGTTCTTGCATCATATGTTCCGGAGAACTGACAACCCCTATCATCAGGATAACACAAACCAGTATACCCCAATAGACCTCACTGTCACTGCGGTCATACTTTCGTGTTCTTTTGCCATCATAGATGGTTTTTATCAACAAAATAATGTTACGCGCCATAAACACAAGCATAACCATTACAAAGCCTAAAACAACAAACGCGTGTTGCGGTAAAAGACTGTCAATCAAAATTAAATTCCCTAACAGACCGGAAAATGGCGGCAACCCGATAAACGATGCCCCAAAAATAAGGAGCGCTGCTGAAATATAGGGCTTGTTTTCTGATAAACCGGACCATTCGCTCAAGAGAAACAAATTCTCACCACGGCTGCGAATACCGTAACAACACAAATAAGCTCCGCTCATGGCAATGAGATAAATCATAAAATAGCAGATACCCCCTGATATTGCCAAAACAGAACCACCACTGATAATAAGCAGGATTGCGCCAATGTTATATAACCCGATGTTTTCTAAAATGCTTGTTACACGCTCTTGCTCTCCGCTCAGAGCTCCGAATAGCAGTGACAATATTCCACAGGTTGTCAGTATATATTGTAGCCACGGTGCAAAAGAAACAATTTCTCCAACCTCTAACATAACCGCCAGACTAATTAGCGGCATGATCAGGATATTAATGACAACTACGGGTAACGGCGCATTGTTCGCAACTTGCAATTTGCTAAAATGAAAAGGAACACTCCCTAACATACTCAGCAGAACGGCCAGCAAACAAGTTATTGCTATATAATCTGTCATTTTCAACGCCTTGCTCTGGCAAGCCTGATGCAAACTTTTGTACAACCATTGTTCCGGATGTATACCGATTAGTATTGCTGCCGTTGCCAGCAGGATAATCGATGTTATGAGATGTCCTGTCAAAATCCCTTTCAATTTGATTTTGGCAGTCTCATCCACCTCATTCCAGATCATTGCCCAAGCACTTATAATGCCCCCACCCAGCGCCACAAGTGTTATCCCAAAATGACGAGATGATATTGCCAGATCAGCACATAAAATAATTCCCATCAGATACTGATAATAACGCCAAGATGATCTGTTTTGCGTTAAAAACCAGCGACAAGTTGCCCCTCCGAATAGCAACAGCGTTGCATATACCGTACTTTTGAAAAAGGTTGTATATATGGAATTCAGATATATTTCCGCATTAAAACTCAGGTTATAAAAAATAATACCGATTAAACCTGCCGCAATCAGAGATATTTTTGTGAGTGTCGCAAAAGTTTTTGCCGTTTGTGAGACGCGAAAAACTTTCACTAACGGTAAAATAACCATGCTCATGGCTAAAATAATCTCCGGCAGCAAACTGATGTATTTAACCAACATTGACTTATGCTCCTAATAGCAGTAACGGGTTAAAAAATGAAATAATCAGTAAAATCGCAATAAAACCCATTCCTATGGTTATGCGCTTTGATATATCTGTAATACATGCTCCTCCTGGCTGAATGTATCTCGTGTCTTTAAGCGTGTACAGTTCTTTGAGCAAACTTGTTGAAGCAATAACCATTGCCATACTGACCAT
>CACYYO010000049.1 GCA_902778645.1 uncultured Rhodospirillales bacterium
GCGGCCGAGCGCAAGCGAGGTCAGTCTCTCTGCAACTTTTGAAAAAAGTTGAAAGTTGGCACCATTAAAAAACCGTCCTTTATGGGCGGTTTTTTAATGAACTTCTATAATAAACTTGACGCTTTTGTCTGTTTGCGGATTAAATTCCTGCCAAGGTCGATAGTAGCGAGCAATTATGGTAAATGTTCCTTTTTGCAAAGGCTTTATCTGATATATAGATTTTCCACCGACTCCGACCATACCGGAGGGATGTTTGTTGGGGACGTAAATTTCCTTAATAACCTTAAATAAAGTACCGTTTTCACAAGAAAATTGCCATTTGTAACCGGTTGTGGCGTTGCCGTTGAGGGAAATCGTAATGTCCTCTCCAACGGTAGCGGAGATGATTTGGCTGTTGTTTGCTTCAGTCAAGTCAATAGCAGGGTCTGCACTACAAGCGGTGATTAGTGCATATATAGCCAAAATTAAGTTTTTCATTAGTCATGCTCCGTTTTGTTAATAAGCTACATTTTTTCTTTTTTGTCAAGATATGCTTTTTATTTTTTTTATACATTGACTTTTTAATATGTAGTAATTATGCTATGTATAGTTTTTAGGTATAGAAAGGAATGAAAATGCAAAAAGCTAAAAATGTAAAAGAATTTGTAGAAAGAATCGATGCAACGAAAAAGGTTAATCCTAAGGATTTGTCGTCTGATCAGGATTTGACAATTGCGATTATGAATCTGATTAGTATTGAAGAGCATCTGGTCTTTTCAGGTGCAAAAACGGGGAAGACCGGTTTCTATGATTTGATTGAAGAGGTTCGTGAAAAGCGGAAAAATTTGATGCAGAAAGTTATTCCTGCCTATGAAGGTGAGGTGTGGTGTATTTCAAAGCATTTATTGGCTTCTTCCATGCGTTTGATGGAGGTTGGGACAAAGCAGCAAAGTTTAGGCAATAAAAAGCAAGCTTATGATTTGTTTAACCAAGCATATGAGCTGTATTGTCTGTTTTGGGGGCTGAACATGAATATGCTTAATGTTGCAGATATGAAATGGGTTCAGGACAGCGTTGATGATGTTAAAAAATTAACGGCAAAAGTCGATGCCGAAATGAAGGTAGAAGCAGTTACTCCGGAAACGGAGAAAGTTTCGGGTGGTGCGTTAGCTAAAATGAAAGCTTTTGTTCGTAAAGCAGTTGATTGTTGTATTGAGTAGGTATGATGAAATATTTAGTGCGCGTTTTGGTGTTCTGTTTGTTGTTGGCCGGGTGCGGCAATAAGGAACCTCAACAGGTTGAGTTCTTTACACATGAAGGGTGTCCGTATTGCTCAAAAGCTTTAAAATATATTCAAATTAATTATCCGCAGTTACCATTAAAAGTGATGGAAATCAGTATGCCCGGGAATATGCATCGCTTTGTGCTTTGTGCGGAGAAATTTAAGTTGAATAAGAAAAAACTTGGAACACCGCTCATTTGTATGAACGACCATTATATTATGGGATGGTCTGCAGAAAATCGTCTGCTGTTTGATGATTATGTTAAAAGTTATCTTCCTGAAAAATAGATGGAACAGCTACCTGTTGACATTATGCAAAAAGCCGTGAAGGGGATCGGTTATATCGGTCACCCTTCGCGGTTACGTATTTTGGAATATCTCGATGTTAATGGTGCAAGTTCAGTCTCTGATATTACAAAAGCTATAGGAGAAGAACAGGCCATTGTGTCACAACACTTACGTAAACTTCGAGATGCCAATTTGGTTAAGACACAACGGCGTGGTATTTTTATTTATTATGATATCTGCGAGGAATATCCGGCCAGCATTTTTGTTTGTATTCGCAAGTTGTTCGGTTATATGACGAATCAGTTTTATTTTTTACAAGACAACTACAAAGCGATTCTCCCTAAAGATTACATGACAATGGTTGCGAATCGCATTAAATTGTTTGCACATTTTGATAAAATGAGAATTTTGGAATTTTTAATTATTTACGGAAAGCAGTGTGTCGGTGATATTGCACAAGGGGTTAGTTTGGAACCGCTTAAGGTTACACAGATTCTTAAAAAACTCAGAGAAGATGAGTTTGTTCATTGTGAGCGTGATGGGCGTTATATATATTATGAGATAGAAAAAGGTGTTCACTATACAGCGTTGCAATGTATTCACAAGAGATATGACAGGTTGGAAGATAAAACGCAGTTCTGATGAAAGATGATAAAAGCCTCAAAGGTTCAGACCTAGAGGCTTTTTTTGTGAGATTAATCATCCCAGTGTTCATAACCGCAATGGTTGCAGTATAGGTAGTGTCCTTGCTTACGTTTGTTACTTTCGTAAGTGTTCGTTGAGCCGCACTCAGGACAGGCCGTGCGGGTTGTTTGTTTTAATGTATTCATAATTTGTATAAAAATTATATAACTACTGCATAGGAGCATATATTTATTTTTTTTGCAAGTTTTTTTGAGAATTTTGTAAACTTCTTTGAAGAGTAAAAATAAATTCTTAGCCTTTTATTATTTCAGGAAACTAAGAAACTGAAATAGGAAGATATTTTGACTTGATTTAATTTTCTTTCTGTTTATACTTTTGTCCAGATATTTAACTATTAATTTTTATAATTATGACTACAGATTACATTTGGCTGATTTGCCTCGGTTTGTTGACCGTGGTTCTTTGGGTGATTGTCCGTGTGACAAAAGCTTGGCGACATGAGGTTGTATCTGATGTACAGAGACCTCTAGATGTCGACTTTATTCTTCAAAATTATACTGAGAAGGGTTGGTATGGCAGCTTTGTTGATGAAATTGCCAAGTATGGGGTGATTACGAACCTTGGTGATGATGTTGCCCTTGGGCTATCTAAAGGAGACCAGGTTCGTGTTACGATTGATGGGATGAAAGATGGTCTATGGCAGGCAAAAGTTTTTATCCTTTCTAATTTGCCTCGCGATGCAATCGTTTTAACTTACAAGGATGCAGAAAGCCGCTGGCATTGTATGTATCCGAGCCCACAAGGGGTAGCGATGTGTGGTATCGTTGATCATACACCGGTTATGCTGGTTGAAAGACTTGCTGCAGGTCAAGTTCTGAGAGCTCGGTGTGTGGCAGATCGACATTTTGAAATTGTATAAAAAAATCCCTCCAATCGGAGGGATTTTTTAGTTTATAATACCATAGGCATTGAACAGAAGGTATCCGCCCAGCAGTAATCGATAGATAACAAATGGCGTGAATGTCCATTTTTTGAGCCAGGTCATCATCAAATAAATAGCTCCGAGAGAGGCTATGAAAGAGTACATGACTCCGTGGCATGCATTACTGATGTTACTGATGTCTCCGGTTTGCCATAGTGAATAAGCCATCAGCAGTCCGGCACCGGCTATGGTTGGAATTGATAGGAGCATGGAGAACTTGGCAGCTTCACGCCGTTGTAAGCCTAGGAATCGGGAGGCAGTAATTGTGATACCTGAGCGACTTGTTCCAGGAATGAGGGCTAAACATTGAGCACAACCGATAATTAAAGCATCTTTAATCGTTAATGAGTCGGTTGTGCGTGTGGTTTTACCATACTTGTCGGCAAGATAAAGTAAAACGGCATAACAGGAAATTGTCCAGCCAATCAGTTTAGCACTCCGCAAATTTTCGAGTCCATAGGCTTTGAGAGACAGTCCTACAATCACTGCAGGAATTGTTGCAATCAGAATGAGCCAGGCTAATTTTGCACCGGAAATGTTGAAGTTCGGCAAAAAACGGCTTTGCCACAGTCCTTTGATGATGTTCCATATATCGCGCCAAAAGTAGATGGTAACGGCGATGATAGAACCTACATGTACGGCAACATCAATCTCGGGTCCTTGGTCAGGAAAAGAGGTAAATTTTGAAAATAAAATCAGATGTCCGGAAGAACTGACAGGCAAAAACTCTGTTAGTCCTTGCAGAGTTGAAATTAAAATAAGTTGCAAATTAGTCACGGTTAGCACTTTCGTCGATGTTTAGTATGCTGTATATGCGTTTTTTTAAGAGCCCGGGAGATACCGGTTTGACAATATATTCTCTGATGTTGAGCTCTTTAGCCTTTAAGACAGTTGCTTCCCGAGTATCCGAAGTAATCATAATGACAGGAATATTCTTGGTGAATTCAGCATCGCTTTTGAGCAGACCTTCAATCATTTCTAATCCGGTTTTTTCGGGCATTTGTTGATCTGTGAACAAGAGATCAACGCGGCAGGTTTTGAGAATATCTTCAGCCTCAGCGGCAGAAGCGGCTTCACGAATATTTTTCATGCCGATTTGAAATAGGGCGGTTTTGGTGAAATTGCGAGCAAACTTGTCGTCGTCGACAATTAAGCAATTAACGTTTTCCAGGTGGCGCGGTTTGTATAGTTCTGTCATTTTTATCCTCTCTTCTTTCTGCTATCTTAGATGAAAAAGTTTAAGGTTTTATAAATGCTATTTATAAATTACTGCAGAAACTATTATCTCCTAATTTCAGCAAGGACAGCGGTTGAAAACGTGTGTTGTTAATTGAGGCTCCCCAATGGAGATGCGGACCGGTTGCTCGCCCTGTTTTACCGACGTGTCCAATAATGTCGCCTTGTTTTACTTTGTCTCCTTTTTTTACGGTTGTGTCTTTGAGGTGGGCATAGATGGTTGATAAATTTTGTCCGTGGTCAATGACAACAACGTTTCCGGTATAAAAATATTCGCCTTTACTTAAGGTGACGATACCATCAGAAGAGGCGTGGACTTCTGTTCCCTCAGGGGCGGCAATATCCATGCCTTGGTGCGGAGATTTCGGTTTGCCGTTCATAATCCTTTGTCCGCCGAAATTGCCGCTGGTACGACCTTTAACCGGCATAATAAAACCGGTTTGCCAGAATGATGTTTCTGTGTGGTGAGCCAAGGCACGGTGTAAATCTTCTCGCTCTTTATTGATTTTGCGTAAATCAGAATCGGTCGGTTCAACTTTGCGTGGAGAGACACCATTTATTTTTTGGATATCCCATTTGGTCGGTTTAACATCAAGCGCGTAATTATCAACACCTTCTTGTGTGGCTATTTGCAAATTATGCTGTTTGCCGGCATCTCGACTGAAAGCAAATAAAAATGTTCCTTCCGGGGTTACGGATAGTTGTGTCTCGCCTAAAAAAGCTTGTTCTGTTCCGGAGGCGGTGGCTTTAATCAGTTCGCCCTGCGCCATATTGCCGCATAGTTCAATGGCATGAACTTGTGCTGCGTATAGCGCGCTACAGCATATCAAAGAGATTACCTTGCAGTGTGTCATCATTTTTTTTACTCTTTTGGTTAGAAGTTAATGTGCCGTCTATAAAACGGATGTTTAAATTTTTGGCCTGTTTAGCCTGTTTGATGTTATAAACAGTTTGCTGTTTTTCGTTTTTGACCCAGGCAAAACCGCGTTGCAAAACCGAATCAACAGAGACAGAATCGAGCCGTAAGTTTAGGTTATTGAGGGTGTCTTGTTGTTTGCTTATGATATTTTTGATGTGATAAGGTTTGAGATTAATTATCTCAAGATGATTTTTTTGATTTTGCAGGTAATTCAGGAAAGCATTTTTGAGCCGTTCGAGACGATCATCAAAGCGTTGCCTTGTTTCTGCTAAAATTTGATCAAGCTTGGGAATGCCTCGGCTTAAGCCCAGCAAGAGATTATTGCGCTCACTAAAGTAATGTTCTATGCTTGAGTAAAGCCGCCCTTGCAATGTTGCCAAACGACTCATCAGCTCGTGTCTGACAGGAACAGCAAATTCGGCAGCACCGGTCGGTGTCGGGGCGCGAAGGTCAGCCACGTAGTCAATCAGCATGGTATCTGTTTCGTGTCCGACAGCTGAGATTACAGGAAGCACAGCAACATTTGTGCT
>CACYYO010000050.1 GCA_902778645.1 uncultured Rhodospirillales bacterium
GACCTTAGCCGATATGAACGAAGAGTCAGCTAATATGTTAGCATTACAGACACGTCAGCAATTGGCTATTAACTCTTTGAGTTTGGCTTCTCAGGCTGCACAGTCTGTTTTGAAATTGTTCTAATCCATCATTGGAATAAGGAAACCGGACGGGCAACCGCCCGGTTTTTTTTATGTGTTTTTTCTTGTCATCCCGACCGCCTTTTTTTGTGCTCATTATCCCTCCCCTTTGTAAGGGCTGGAGGAAATAAAATGACCTCTAAATGTCATTTTATGACGACAGGCGAAGTTTTATTATTGAGAGAGCTAGCATAAGCGACGCGAAACGAACATTATAAAACGAGTGACCGAAGTTGTTTAGTAATGCTAAACAACAAGACGGTTAGGAGGGGTATGTCATCCCGACCGAAGCGGAGGGATATGTGCACGACCTCTCCCCAAAATCTTGTCTTTGTCCCCTCCCTCAGACCTCTCGGCTACGCTCGAGGTGACACCTCTTTATTGTCATGCCGGACTTGATTCTGGCATGACAGCTAAGAGTGAAGAGTGACTATATTTTCCGTCTCGTCCTCAAGAAAAAAATATCCTCTTGCTAATCTCAAAATTTTAGAATACACTAAACACGTTATCGGAGGGGTACTCCGGTAAGTGTATTAACCTGTTTGTGAAAAGGACTAAAGAGATGGCAACAGGAACTGTTAAATGGTTTAATAACCGCAAAGGCTATGGATTTATTGCCCCTGATGAGGGAGAACAAGATATTTTCGTTCATATTTCTGCTGTACGGCAAGCCGGTCTCCGGACATTAAGAGACGGCGAAAAAGTCAGTTATGAATTAATGACGGAAAAAGGGAAGACTGTTGCCGGCAATCTGAAGTTGGCTGAGTAAGCTTTAGAAGTAAAAAAAACAGGCCTCATTTGAGACCTGTTTTTTTGTTATTTATTAACTTGCGTTCCGGAAGCATTGCCAAACGGCATAAACATACCGACGCCGCCAAAATACTTCTCAAAGAATCCCGGCTCATTTCCGGAAGTGGTCGTTTCATCCGCATTAACCTCAATCTGCTTGCCCTGTTGCTTATTGAGGCGCTCAATTGAGGCAACCTGATTATAATCATTAAAGCGAATAGTCAACACATCACGATCCAACTCCTCAGGTTTGAAAAAAGCAACCTTTTTAATGGCTGACGACATGTAAATCCATGTGTTTTGGTCAAGCGAGACAACACTCGACGGTGATCCCAATATATCCAAGACTTCATCTTTGGTCTGACCTTTTTTGACTTGTTCAATACGTTCCTCCGTGGGCATGTTGCCGCAGTGGGAAACAAAAACATCGCTCGAGCAAGCTGACAAAGCGAAAATAGTAATTACATTGAATAGAATATGTTTGCGGGTTGACATTTTAATATCCTTATTTTTATATAAACAACAAATATATAACACAAGGAAAATTAAATGCAAAAAGATTTTTCATATTTACGACAGATTGATGATATCTCAACGTCTCAAAACTTATATAGGGTTAATGCCACCCCCGAGCAATGCCTGATTATTGCAGAGATTTTACAAGTGCCGGCGGTCAAAAGCTTTACCGCTTCGATATATACGCGTCGCCAAAATAAAAGTCCGTTGATTGATGTTTGGGGAAATGTAGCGGCTCTGATAACAAGGCAAAGCGTCATCAGTTTAGAGAATTTTGATAAGCTGTATCAAACAGATTTTGCCATGCAGTTTGATGTTACCTTAACCGAGAGCCGTGTCAGAGAAATGGAGGAAGAGGGCGTTGAGAATATTCCGGACGTGGTGATGAATAACCGGATCGATTTATACCAACTGGCATTGGAACAAATTGCCCTTATCCTCGAGGATTATCCCCGTCAGGAGGGAGAAAACTTTGCCTTCATAAGCGAGTTTGATGCGGAGACAACAGCACAGGCAAATCCGTTTAAAATTCTGGAAAAACTCAAAAAATAATACGCTTTTTGATAAAAATTCTAAGAAGCTTGAGGCTGTAAATCACCCAAAGCCGCCATTGCCAACGGATGAATAATCTCTCCTACTTTAGGACTATGCAGAAGATTAAACAGGCAGCTGTAGACTGTCGTATTAAGTTCCTGAATGGTCAGAGGCGCTTTTTGCTGATTGAAGACCAAATCTTTCAGATTGTCATTATGTTGCTTTGTGGTGAGGAAAAGAATCTTGTCTAACAAGGTTGCCGACGGACGCAAGGTCGTATGACAGGCAATGGCATTAAGAACCTCTTTGTCACTGATGTTAAACTGTTCAACCGCAATAATGCGAGAAATTTTTTGATGCAACAGAGAGGGATTTTGTCTCTCTTCTGGTAAAATCTCCAGTCCGCAGTCCTCGGCTATATGAAGATACTCCTGCTCAGGGAGCAAGCGGCTGATATTATGGAGAAGAGCTGCCGTAGAAACCTGCTCTCTGTCCAAACCGAAATGAGAAGCCAATTCGAGAGCCTGAGAGCGGACAATCATTGCTTTTGTGTATTCAGATAATAAATTAGCTTCCTTAAAGCGGCTTTTAACTGCTTCTTCCAAAGGTGAAGAGGTATGATAAGAAATAGTCATAACCATGGCGCTATTCCTCCGTTTAATCTATCTATTTTCTACATATAATTGATTTTTATAAAAAAATCTAGTGCTCAGTTAGGGGTGTGAATATAAATGTGCGTAATCGGCAGTTCAGAGTTGATTTTAGAGGTCAACTATATATGATAAACCCATTAGTTTAATGATTAAGGAATAAACAAATGAAAGGGATTATTCTTGCCGGAGGGAGCGGTTCACGCCTTTATCCTCTGACCAATACCACCAGTAAACAATTACTGCCGGTTTATGATAAACCGATGATTTACTATCCGTTGGCGACACTAATGTTGTTTGGGATTAAAGATATTCTGATTATCTCAACCCCTCAGGATACGCCGAACATAGAAAAATTATTTGGAGACGGCAAACGTTTGGGGCTGAGCATTGAGTATAAAGTTCAGCCGGAACCGAAAGGAATTGCTCAAGCCTTTACATTAGGGGCGGATTTTATCGGGCAGGATGATGTCTGCCTGATTTTGGGGGATAACATTTTCTACATGGGTGATCAACTCAAATTCTTCAGAGAAGAAGTCGCTAAAAATCCGGGAGGAACGGTTTTCGGCTACCATGTTTCTGATCCGCAGCGTTTTGGTGTGGTTGAATTTGATAAAAATCATCGCGCCATTTCGATTGAGGAGAAGCCGAAGCAACCAAAGTCAAATTATGCGGTTGTCGGTTTGTATTTCTATAAATCCGATGTTGTGCAAAAGGCACAAAACCTGAAGCCTTCGGCACGTGGTGAGTTGGAAATTACCGATATTAATAAATTGTATCTGAATGAAGGCAGGCTGAATGTTGTTACCATGAAACGGGGCAATGCATGGCTCGATGCCGGGACGCCGCAGTCACTGCTCGATGCCTCTAATTTTATCGGTATTATAGAAAAACGTCAGGACCTGAAAATTGCCTGTATTGAAGAAATTGCCTATCGTCGCGGATTTATTGATGATGCCCAAATGCAAAGCATTATTGATGAACTGAAAGATGGTGTCGATTATAAAGAATATCTGAAACGTGTATTTGAGGACTATCATGAAGATTACTAAAACAGCTATTGACGGCGTATTTATCATTGAACCGCAAGTTTTTGAAGATGAGCGCGGATACTTTTTTGAGAGTTGGAATGCTGCAAAAATGAAAGAAGCGGGTTTGGACTATAACTTTATTCAAGACAATCAGTCAAAATCATGCTATGGGACCGTACGAGGCATCCACTTTCAAAAAGGTGAGTTTGCTCAGGCAAAATTAGTTCGTGTGTTGGAAGGAACAGTGCTTGATGTCGCAGTCGATTTGCGCCGAGGCTCGCCGACGTTCGGTAAATACGTTGCTGTTGAATTATCGGCGGAAAATAAAAAACAGCTGATGATTCCGCGTGGTTTCGGACATGGTTTTTCGGTCCTGAGCAAAACGGCTGTTTTTGCCTATAAATGCGACAATGTTTATAATAAAGCCAGTGAGGGAGGCATTCGTTTTGATGACCCGCAAATCGGTGTTGATTGGAAAATTAATCCTCAAGAAGCCATTCTCTCCGAAAAAGATAAAAATGCACCTTTACTAAAGGAGGTCACATGTTTTTAGTTGTTGGCGCTAACGGACAATTAGGAAATGAGCTGCGTTTATTGCTTAAAGAAAAAGCTGTCTATGTTGATAAAGACGAATTAGATATCACCGATAAAAATGCGGTTGAAAAATTTTTTGCAGAAAATTCTTTCGAGGCAATTGTTAATTGCGCAGCCTACACGGCGGTAGATAAGGCTGAAAGCGACGAGGAGCTTGCCGCTAAAATTAATGTTAACGGACCGCGCAATTTAGCCGCAAGTGGCATTCCCTTAATCCACATTTCAACAGACTACGTCTTTGACGGAACAAGTTGCCGCCCTTATACGGAAGACGATTTGCCTAATCCGCAAACGGCTTACGGCCGCACCAAATACGCCGGCGAACAAGCTGTTTTGGCAACCGCCCAAACAGCGGTGATTATTCGTACGGCTTGGTTATATTCGACGTTCGGCAATAATTTTGTTAAAACGATGCGTCGTCTGGGGGCTGAAAGAAAATCTCTGAATGTTGTATTTGATCAGGTTGGAACACCGACCTACGCCGGTGATTTGGCCAAAGCAATTGTTGAGATTTTACCTCAGATGAAAAAGGGAATGAAAGAGATTTACCATTTCTCAAATGAAG
Source organism: uncultured Rhodospirillales bacterium (assembly GCA_902778645.1). Classification (GTDB taxonomy): domain Bacteria; phylum Pseudomonadota; class Alphaproteobacteria; order RF32; family CAG-239; genus Scatocola. Next base: position 4,800 of record CACYYO010000050.1, read on the forward strand.
GGGTATGTTCGTGGTATGATTTTGCTTTGGCTGTTATGGCACAATCAGATTTAGATTGTGAGGTTTTACCGATCGAAAGCAAGGATTATCCGACGCCGGCTCACCGTCCGTTTTATTCTGTTCTGAATAAAGCCAAAATTAAACATGACTTCGGAATAAAAATTAACAACTGGGCAATCAGTTTAGCTGAGTGCGTGGAGAAAATGAATAATGGTCTTTAGTTCTCTTGTTTTTCTGTGGCTGTTTTTACCGGTTGTTCTGTGCCTGTATTATATTGCTAAAGACAGCTATCGAAATTTACTGCTGTTAATTGCCAGTCTGTTTTTTTATGCCTGGGGCGAACCGATATATGTTTTGGTAATGATATTTTCGATACTGATTAACTACGTGTGCGGCCAGTTGATTGGAGGAGAAAGCGCCAAAAATAAGATGGCATTAGTCATTGGCGTTATCATCAATTTAAGCCTGTTGGGTGTTTTTAAATACTCAGGGTTTATAATAGAAAACATCAACGCCTTGACAGGCTTGCAACTGGTTGTTAAGCCGTTGGCGTTACCGATAGGTATATCTTTTTATACATTCCAATCAATATCGTATCTGGTTGACATTTATCGTGGTGTTTGCCAACCGCAAAAGAATTTGGTAAAAATGGGATTATTCATTTCATTTTTCCCGCAG
>CACYYO010000051.1 GCA_902778645.1 uncultured Rhodospirillales bacterium
CTCATAACACATCTCCATAAATGCATAACATTTTGTAATAATATAGGGCGCAAATTTTCATTTCGCAACTCATAAAGAGTGGATAGAATACCAAAAAACCATGTCAGATAATTATTTCGGCAAAATCATGACATTTTAAGCCGTTAGTATCTCTCCTTGTCCAGCTATAGCTTTTCTCGTATCGAAACCCTGCTTTCATTACAAAAATAAGAAATGGCGACCAGACTATTTTAGAAAAATGTGTATATTAAAGTCGAATTTATTTAGAATTTTGTGTATAATTTATCAAAATAATCCTTGAATTTTGTGTATTTTTATGTTAAATATAGCTTATAAAACGTGTATAATATATTTAAGGAACAGCGAATGTATCGTAAAGCAGAGAAAATATTGCAAGCGTGGAAGGCTAATTCGAAAAAAAAGGCCTTATTGATAACTGGTCAACGGCAGGCCGGTAAAACTTATATCGTACGTGAGTTTGGTAAAGCTAATTATAAACACTATGTAGAAATTAACTTCATTACAACACCTTCTGCCAAAGATATCTTCTCCGGTGATCTGAACGCAGATACTTTAATCATGAATTTAACAGCATTCATCGGAAAGTCCTTGGAAAAAGGGAAAACCTTGATATTCCTTGATGAAATACAGGAATGTCCTAATGCAAGAACAGCCATTAAGTTTTTGGTTGATGATGGCCGATTTGATTACATAGAATCAGGCTCATTATTAGGCGTTCAATATAAGCAAGTTCCATCTTATCCTGTAGGGTATGAAGAAATATACCAGATGTATCCGATGGATTTTGAAGAATTTTGTATTGCCAATGGAGTTCAAGCATCAACGCTTGATTATTTGCATGAATGTTATGAAAAAAAGACACCGATAACTGATTCCATTCATCAAACCATGTCTAATCTATTTAAGTATTACATTGTTGTCGGCGGTATGCCTGATGTGGTCAAAAGATTTATAAACACACATGATATAGGACAAGTCGTAAATGTTCAACGAGATATTATTGCCCAATATCGACAGGATATAAGCAAATATTCTACCACCGGCAAAAATATGATTAACAATATATTTGATAATATACTATCACAGCTGGATGATAAAAATCGTCGATTTATGCTCTCATCAATTCAAAAGAGCGCCAGACTTCGTGATTATGAAAATTCTTTTGTTTGGCTTTCAGATACCGGAGTTGCTCTGCCTTGTTATAATCTGACAGAGCCAAAGATCCCGCTTAAAATTAACGAACAAAGCCGTTTGTTCAAGCTTTATATGAGTGATGTCGGCTTACTATGCGCAATGAGCCTGGAAAATATACAATTTGAGATACTACAGGGTAATTTATCTATAAATATGGGTGGAATATTAGAAAATGCCTTTGCCGGACTTTTAAAAGCCAATGGCTTCGCATTGCGGTATCTTAATAAAAAGAATATAGGAGAGCTGGACTTTGTGGTTCAGCAAAATGATGAGGTCATGCCGATTGAAATTAAATCAGGCAAAGATTATAAAACACATGCCGCACTTAATAATGCCTTAAAAGTTAAGGAATGGAACCTCAAAAAAGGTATTGTATTTTGTATGGACAATATCCAAAAAACCGAGAGAATAACCTATCTTCCTTGGTATTTAGTGATGTTTCTGAAACAAAATAATCATGATGAATCTATGATTGTAAATGTGGATTTAAGTGGATTATGATAAATTCAACATTATATCATATTTCACTGGACTGACGGGCAATACCAAGTGCAGTATAACATTGTTGCATTTGCTCTGCAAAAGCGTTATGCGCGGAGTTAAACGCCGAGAATATAGAGCATATTTTCAAGTTTAATGACAAAGCAGAACACTTTTGCAGGCAAACCCGAAGGGCAAACTTCAAAATTTCATATAAACACCAATTTTCCTCGCACTGTATGCCCAATACAGCCGCTCAAAAAATCAGTATTTCTCTGAAATTTTGAAGAATTGTGCGACAAACGTCATATTGTACTTGATATTGCCCCATTTCCAAGCATTCATTGTATTAAACGAAAGGAAATACAATGAAAACAGTTAAGATTTACATGGTCCGGAAGCCCTCAGATATCGACGAAGTGATGGAATTATGCCGGCGCTATAACGCACAGGCCGAAGAAGTGACGGTAGCAGAAACGGTCAACCTGCCTCCGGTCTGGTATGGTGCAGTGTGTCGAGCGCCGCTTGACGATTACATCTTTTTATCCGGCAAAGGCGGTTATGATGATGAAAACCACCGCCAAGTGGTTGCCTTACAATGCCCCGGCAAGCCGACACTTTATGTTGACCCGTCCGGTTCTTCCTACTGCCGTTACATGGGAGTTGAATTATGAAAATGCGCAAATACGAGGATATCAAACCGAGCAACCGGCATAACTCTGACTCATTTAACCTACGGCGAAGTGCAACAATCGCTGTTTGAGGAAGTAAAACCGCATGACGACAAACTCTCACATCTTGTGGACGAGCTTGAAGCCAAATTTGGCAGAGGCATTGTTAAGACCGGAGTGTGAGTTACTCGGTATTTTCCATAAACCTAGGTTAGATAGAGCTGACTTTTACCGTAAGACGGCGATTTTTGTTTATGTATGCACATTCATTGCACCAATTGTGTTATCGTTGTTAATGCGTACATCTCGCCAAAATCAACCATTCCTTATTCTTTATTCAATTTATTATACTCAATAATGGCTTTCAGGCGGATTGCTGTGTTTAACGACATTTTCTGCCACATTTTTTCACCATTATTTTTCAATTTATCAAATAACTTTTGATATTTTTCATCTGTTCCGCAAACAAGGTCTTTAACCGGCGGTAAAGGTACACCGGATAATGAATTTTTTACACCATTCACTATTATATTTCCCGAAAGAGCCATAATAGCCAGTCCTTCTTTACTTAATCTCTGATTTTCCGGTAAATAGCCTAAAAAATTATGCTCTTCCACATCTTCACCCATAGATGGTGTTAAGAAAAAGTTTCCTTGTTTGTCAGGAAAATAGCTCAACATAACCTCATTATTTTTAGACATCGCCTGAATTTCGGTTTGAAAATTATTATGGTGATTTATTTCCAAATCTTTGGCGGAAGCAAAAGAAATCATCGTTGATTTTGAAACACCAAGCGGAGCATAAGGTGCATGTGCCACACATAACATCTCATGTTGAATTGTTGAACGTTCCTCGTCAGTATAGCCAAGTTCTTTCATTTTTGCCTGCATTTTTTCTTCCAATTTCAAAAAAGTGTAAGCTCCATGACAATGTGCAACAATTGTTAATTTGCGTATTTTAGCGCAAGCTTCGTCTGTCGTTAATCTTTTACCGTATTCATCACATATACGATGTAAAAGTACCTTATCAAATAAGTCATCAACGTAACGAGGATGTAAAGTATCTTCATTAAGTTGTTTATTCAGTTTTACCGAGCGATGATGGTCTTGCATTAACTTTGTTCGAGCTAAATTATCATTGAATGCAACGGCTCTGTCGTCCATTTCTCCAAAATCGTAAATCGCCGCGTAAAGTGCAATATTTTCCTCTACCTTATGGTGTTGCAACAACTTTTCAAGCGATGAAAGATAGCCGTTAGCACTTCTGTCAGAATTTGTGGCATTGCCGCCCAAAAATAAAATTGCCGTTTCATCTACCGTTATATTGTCAACACTTTTAAAGCCGTGTGGATTATCCTCGGTCTTTTCAACGCGCTGACCGACAGATGACCGCGATGTTAATTCATCAATTTTTCCCATTTGACGATATGCCGCTCTTTTAGAGCTCATACTATTTTTCGGATTTTGTAAACCTCTTAAAAAAATAGCATCTACTTTTTCGGTATGCGGATAAATACTACGTATTTTACCTAAAACTTCGTAGGCTTTTTTCAGATCTATGGTATCGTGGTTTGTATCAGTTATTTTAGAGCTGATAATACGTAAACATTCGGGTATTTTTTCACTATCCGCGGTAATAATAGCTCCAAGATTTTCGTACAAACGGTTAAATTTAGATGTTGTTGAGGCTTCTTTTAATAATTTTGACCAAATATCCGTTCTTAAAAGTGGCTTTGAAGCATATAATTTTCCGTAAGAAGAAACAAATAAATTCTGAATTTCAGGTTCAAACGAATTTATTTTCTTTATCATAAGCGGAAGCTCTTCATCCGTAGCACATAAGAGAGTAGTTGTCAAATTCCGCACTGCCGGCATAAAAAAGTTCTTTTTATCATCAGTGTATGGCGTTTTTTCTATTTGAGATGCTATATAATTAAAAATAGGCTCTGCACACACAGGATTTTGCGTGCAGATGATATTGGTTCCGCGCTCAATAAAATTATATTTATCATTTTTATGCAAAGTTGTTAATACTTCAGCAATTTGCAATTGTGAAAGACCTTTTGAAATATATGCAAAAGTTTTGGCGGCAACCGGTAACATATCTGAGCTGCTGCCTTTACCTTCAAGTAAGCGATAAAATTTCGGCAATAAAGAATTTGCTGTTTTCGGTGACTCTTCTGCTTGTTTTTGTAATAACTGCAACAAACTGGCGTGTTCTCCAAAATTCAACGCCGATATATCTATTGCATTTATATCTACCACATTTTCAACCATTTTTACCTCTTTTTTCTTTTTTACGCTATTTTTTGTCAAAAGTCAAGAAAAATAAGCTTTCTAACATTATATGCTTAACCAAGAAGGTTATTTAGCTTCAAATGTTCTAAAAATGCCTGACAGCCTTCGTATATATCCCAATAGCTTTCATCAAAGTTTCCGGTATACCAAGGGTCGCGGATATTGCGCGGATTATTGGTAAAATCAAGCAAGCGATGGATTTTGTTTTCCGTATCCGGACCGACGAGCGATTGAATGTCCTCAATGTTGCTGTCATCCATCGCCAAAATATAATCATAATAAGCATAATCGCGCGGACGAATGCGGCGAGAATAATGCTCCTCAAACGGCACATGCATAGATTTCAGCATCTCGCGTGTGCCATGATGAATGCCGGCATGACACATCTCATTGTAACTTTCTGTCGCGGCAGAATCAATTTCAAACCGGTCAGCTAAACCGCGCTCCTCAACCATCTGCTTAAACACAAACTGCGCCATCGGCGACCG
>CACYYO010000052.1 GCA_902778645.1 uncultured Rhodospirillales bacterium
ATTGGCAAAGCAGCCGGCGTAAAGTCTTTCAGTATGCACCAATTAGCTTGCGGAAAACCGGTTTGTTGGCGACATTATTTTAAGTTGCTAAATTATTACGGGTATGACATTGAAATTAAGCTGATTCCAAAGTCTTCACCACCTTCTTCATCAACGTAGACATCGGGTAAGCGGAGAGTTTATCAATCGGCACAAAAAAGCCATCACAATTAGCATTATCTGTTTGTAAAACCATAATATTTAATGTCAGTTTGAAGTGCGTAAACACGTGCACAACTTGTTTTTGGGTGTTTTTTGCCTTATTAAATAACTTCTCTTCACTCCACGGAAATTCATAAAGACCGGAGAGCAAGCCTTTTTCTGTCCGTAAACGAAGATAAATTTCGCCTTTTGTGTTTTTGATTAGGTAGACAAAGCCGACTTTTTCTTTTTTAGGGAGTTTTTTGCGCTGAGGTATATTCTCCACATCTTCCCGCCCGCAAGACAAGCAGTCATCATGCCAAGGGCAGAGCAGACATTGCGGATTTTTCGGGGTACAAATTGTTGCCCCCAAATCCATAATGGCCGAGGCATAGTCCGCCGGACACTTCGTGTCTGTGAGCTTTTGGGCTTTTTCTCTGATTAACTCTTGAATTTCATCTAAAGGAGAGGTGAGGGCATAAAGCCGCGCTATAATTCGCATCACATTACCATCAATCACTGTCTCCGGCTGATTAAATGCCAAAGCCAAAAAACTCGATGCCGTATAAGCCCCGATACCTTTTAATTTTAGGACTTCATCACGTGTTTGCGGAAATTTCCCGGCAGAAACAATCATTTGCGCTGTCTGATGCAGAGACTTTGCCCGCGTGTAATAGCCTAAGCCTTGCCAATATTGATAAACATCTTCCTGTGTTGCTTGAACCAAACTCTCAATAGTCGGAAACCGCTTCATAAATCGCTCAAAATATGGAATGACGGTTTTGACGGTCGTTTGTTGCAACATAAATTCAGAAACCAGAATCACATACGGGTTAGGGTGCGCCCCACCTTTAACGCGCCATGGCAAATCCCGTCCATGTTCATCATACCATTTTAAGAGTTTGTGCGCTAAAGAAATCATTTTTTTACCATACAAAAAAAACGCCCCGAAAGGCGCTGTTTGATACCGACTGGCGGAGTGTACAGGATTGGGCACTCCCGCTAAAGCGGGTCCTCCTCGCGCCGTACGGCTCGAACTTCGCTTACAATAAGCTCGTTCTCTCCAACTATCCGCTCCGAACTTTACAGGTTCAAGTTCTAACCGCCACAATTCAGTTACTAAAAGAGCTCCTTAAAGGAGCTCTTTTAGTAACTGGCGGAGTGTACAGGACTCGAACCTGTGCATCGCTATTCACGATGACGGATTAGCAATCCGCTGCATTACCACTCTGCCAACACTCCAGCACATGGTACGAGGGTATATTTATATTATCTTTACGCGCGCGTCAAGAGATTTTTTTCATTTTATAGCAATATTTAACAGAAACAAAAAAACGCTAAGCTTTTCAAATTTTTCCAGATAAAAGCAAATAAAGAAAAAGAAGTATAGTAAAACTCGTAATCGCAAAAAACGATAAAGAACATACTATATTTTCAAATATTTCAAAAAACTTTCTCATATTCACATTATGAAGAACAAATCAATAATTGTCAACACCCGAAATTGGCCCAAAAAAATATTTTGATCGTTATTTTTTTACAAATATCTTTACAACAAAATAGGATAAATTCCCTTTACAAATTTGTCGCATAATGTATATTATGTATAGAAATAATTGTTTTTTAGGCTAATTATTTAAATTTATTGTAAAATTATAAAAGATGCTATTGTCGTATATTATTAATATGACATTATTTTATCCGTATAAAGTAAAAAAAATCTTAAAACATACTTGCTGCAACTAATTTTCTGGTATAATTATTGAGCGGACAATTTAATAAGCGAACTGCTGAATTTTCCTCAACAATTTGCCCGTTTTTCATGACCACAATTCGATCAGCTACCATTTTGACAGCATGCATATCATGAGAAATAAAAATATAACTTAAATTTTTATCTTTTTGTAATTTCAACAATAATTCCAGAATCTGTTTCTGAATAGTCACATCAAGCGCTGATGTCGGCTCATCTAAAATCAAAATCTCCGGCTCAACAATTAAAGCACGGGCGATGGCTATTCTTTGTCGCTGCCCGCCGGAAAACTCATGCGGATATTTTTCGGCATCTGCTTCACCCAAACCAACTTCTCGCAAAACCTTTATAATACGTTGATATTTTTCATTCTTTTTCAATTTTGGTTCAAAAACATTCAAGCCTTCACTGACAATTTGCGCCACCGTCATTCTGGGGTTGAGAGAGTTAAATGGGTCCTGAAACACAATCTGTATTTTTTTACGCAAATTCAAAGGATTAATATTCTTAATATCTTTATCTTCTAACTTTATACACCCTTGGTAACGGCACAAATCTGCCAAACACATACCTAAAGTTGTTTTTCCCGAACCGGATTCTCCGACCACCCCCAAGGTTTCCCCTGCAAATAATTGAATATCAACATCATTTAAGGCATGAATACTCTTGATAACCTTACCCCAAAAGTTCTTCCGGAGCGGATAAACAACACTAAGATTTTCTGCGCAAAGCAAGCATTTTCCTTTTTGTGCGATTGGTTTAGAACCTCCTCCCATACTCTCAATCAATTTTTTAGTATAGGCAGCCTGAGGAGCCTCAAAAATTTCTTTAACTGTTCCCTGCTCTACAATTTTACCTTTTTGCATAACACATATTTTATCAGCTATTTTTTCAACTAAACGCAAATTGTGGCTGATAAAAATCATTGCCATATTCATTTCCTTGCATAATTTAACAAGCAATTCAACGATTTGCGCCTGTATCGTCACATCAAGCGCAGTCGTCGGCTCATCAGCGATTAAGATTTTAGGACGATTACTGATGGCCATAGCAATCATCACACGCTGTCTTTGTCCTCCCGATAATTCATGGGGATAAGCCTTCATTCTTTCTTTCGGATTAGGCATCTCCACTTGTTTAAGTAAATCAATTGCTTTAGAATAAGCTTTCTTTGTATTGATTTTACTGTGAACTTTTATACTTTCAATGAGCTGATTGCCAATTGTATGAAGGGGATTGAGAGACGACATCGGCTCCTGAAAAATATAAGCAATTTCTTTTCCTCGAATACCGCGCAATGTCTCTTCAGAGCAAGTAAGCAAATTTCCACCTGTATAAAAAATCACAGATTTTGAAGAATGTATCGCCTTAGGATAAGGTAACAACCTAAGAATCGAGAGTGCCGTAACTGATTTTCCGGATCCGGACTCCCCAACAATACCCAAGATTTCTCCCTCTTCCAAATCAAAAGACACATCTCTGACCGCCGGTAAAGCCTGCCCTTCACTATCCTTAAACCAGACACTGAGATTTTTAACCATTAACAAACTCATTTGCTTTTCCTCGTGTCTAAAACATCTCGCAGACCTTCTCCAATAAAAATAAGCAAAGTCAATAACATAGATAATGTTACGAAGATACTCAACCCCAACCACGGGGCTTGTAAATTATCCTTTCCCTGGCGAACCAAATCCCCGAGTGACGGATAATCCTGAGATAATCCCAACCCCAAAAAATCTAAAGCCGTCAACGCCACAATAGCCTCAGACAATAAAAACGGAACAAATGTTACTGTTGCCACCAAGGCGTTGGGAAGAATATGACGATACATAATCCGCCAATGGCTCACCCCTAAAGCCTTAGCCGCCTTAACAAACTCAAAATTACGAACGCGCAAAAACTCTGCCCGCACAACACCAATCAATCCTGTCCACGAAAATAATAACATAATCACCAGTAACGTTAAAAAACTGGGCTCAAAAATACTGGCCACAATTATCAAAACAAAAAGCTGTGGCATAGAATCCCATATTTCCAAAAAACGTTGCATAAATAGGTCAACTTTTCCGCCAAAGTATCCTTGAACAGCTCCGGCAATAATACCAATGACAGAAGAAAGAAGTGTTAATATAGCTGCAAAAACAACGGACAACCTGATACCATACAAAATCCTGGCCAACACATCGCGCCCCTCATCATCTGTCCCTAACCAATGTCTGGCACTCGGAGCACTTGGCGTCGGAACATGAAGATTATAGTCTACCGTATTGAAAGAAAGAGGAATTATCGGATAAATAGCCCAGCCGTTTTGTTTTATATTCTGAGTAATTAAAGGATCCTGATAATCTGCCGGCGTTGGAAAGTCTCCACCAAAATCCAAATCCGTATAGGTGTGAAAAACCGGAAAATAAAAATTATTTTTATATTTAAGAATCAAAGGCTTATCGTTTGCAATTAATTCTGAAAACAAACTCAAAACAAATATAAAAGCAAACAAAACAAGTGCCCAATAAGCACGGCGGTTTTTGGAGAATTTATGTAACAACGATACCTTAATCATCTATTGTGCTTGAATTATAATTTTTCGTTCGCTTTCTTCATCGCCGCTGACCCCCATAGCCTTTGCCGGATCAAGCTGCCATTCATCTTGAGCTTCATGAATCAAAAAATCTCCCGAGACAGGCGTTGGTTTCCCTGTTGTTTCAATGTATTCAACAGACCCTCCGGACGCTACCGGCACAGTTTGTGCCTGTTCAACAGGAAGCTGTAACAAAGCAGCATTCAAAGCCGGAGCCGCCTCTTCTGAAAGAGGTACGGTATTCACAATCACTTTTTGCGTAACCGGAGCAACTTCTCGTACTGTAACAACAGGTTGTGTCGTAACCGTAAATGTCTC
>CACYYO010000053.1 GCA_902778645.1 uncultured Rhodospirillales bacterium
TTTTCGAAATCTTGTTTGACATCATCGCCGGTAGAAACACCGATGTTGTGAATCTTGATACGTGACATGGATTTGAGGTATTTGTCGGCCTCTCTTTTTTGATGCCAAGTTATCGGACTCAGAAAAAGTGCCAGAAAGTTTGTGCGGCATAATCTCTTCCAGCCCCACAACCATAGCGGAATCAAAAGCAATAGGCATAAAACAAATAAGTAATCCTTTCCCGTGATAATTTTACCCCCTTCATTCCAATAGGTATTGATGACTTTCCAGTGCGCGCGGGAGAGATAATTAAAACTCCAAACAGATTTGAATAAAAAAAGTGTACTTTGAATGTACACGTAACTCCAAATTATGCCAACGAGCAAAATTTTGCCTAATTTCAATAGTTTTTTGAATAATTTCATAATCCGTGGCCTCTGAAGTCAATATTAACCTTGTAGACGGGGGTATCTTTGTTAGCTGCGATTTCAGCTTTGTTGTACATGTCTTTAGATAGAGCACCGACAGGGCGTCCCAGTTTTTGACTGAGCGCATAGATTCGTTGCTGAGCATGATTGCGGCGGGCATCATTTTCTGATGCAGCCGCGAGGGCTGCTTGGGTATTATTGATGTTGTCATTGAGCAGGTTATCTAATCCACCTTCGATGTCTTGGGCTTGAACAAGGGCTTGGAGCATGGTTTGTTCTGTGTTGACAGATTGTAGGTGAAGTAAATTACCTTGCGGGTCTAAGCCGAGGAAATCATTGACGCGTAACAGCGCCTTGTTTTCAAGCGGTGCATTGAACCATTTGCTGTCATTACTTCTGAACTTGCCTTTATCTAGTGATTTATTGGCGGTTTTTGTCGCTTTGGCAATGTCTTCCTGTAATTCGCTCATGGTTACAATCGGGTTCGGTGAAGCATCTAAGTACTGAGCAATCAGGTAGGCATTACGACGACTTAAGCTTTTGAAGTTTTCCTCAGTTGTTACTTGGTCAGGTGTTTCTTTACCCATATTATTCTGAACAAGTTGCGTGCGAGCTAACATTGCAGCCATTGCATTGATGGTTTTAAGGTTAGTTACTGCTGTATGAACACGCTCTGAGGCTTGTCGACAGAAGGCTTGAGGATCAGGAGAGTCCATCATGCGTTGGTAGAAATTTGAGTTCATCTCTTCTTCAGTTAAGAGATTTGCTTGAGGATGCCTCGGATCGCAAGCTGCACGGAAACGATTAATTTTTTCATCATATCTATTCGCTACTGTATCGGCGGTGGCGAAATCCTTTTCTATGTAGCTGGTCCATGTTCTATCTGTTTTTTCCGTATAGCCTTCCATCGCTGCGCGGCTTGCTTTTGCTTCATCCTTACTTTCTTGGCGACCTTCTTTGAAGCTATGTTTAGCTTTTTTGGCCGTATCGTAGATAAATGATCCGGTGTGGGAGGCGACTGACCAAGTTGTATTAAGTGTTTTGTTGAAAACCCAGTTACCGCCTTTCAACATCTCTCCATACAGATATTCGAGAATGTCTCCTTCCTTCAAAAACTCGCGATCTTTGTCGTCAAGGTCTTTAGGTTTATCTTTCCCAAGGTCGTTGCTGCGTGTGACATTTTTTATTTTATTCTTTTCGTCGACTTGTTTTTGTAAGTTTTCAAGTTGCTCTCTTTCATCAGGGGTGAGATGACCATATTTTTGCTTGACCAGCAGATTGTGCAGTTGTTGTTCGACTGTCAGATTACCTTTATTTTGGTTGACTGTTGTATAAGAAGTCGGCTCCTGAGTTTGGGAAACGCTTAAGTTATCTTGACCTGTATTTTGGGTGTTTTCAGCCATTATTTTATTCCTTCATCTTGCACATAAGTGTATTGTATCTCAAAAAAACAATTTTGTCCAGTTTTTTGTTGAAGATAGCATTATTTTTTATGCTTTTAGTTTTTTTAAGAATTCCCCCAATTTTTGATTGATACGTATACCGTCCTGCGGTTTAACTTTGATTAAACCAAAAAATCTGTCCTTGATTTTGCTAAAGTCAATAGGGGCAAAAGTTGCAGGGTTTTTTGTTAATGCCTTAAATGAGCCTTCCGGATCTTTGTTGGAAAGACGAAAATAGTTGTTGACTAATCTTTCGGCATCGACGGGAAAATTTTTCGCTTTAATAGCGGCAATATAACGCTTGGTTTTCTCAATACGACGTTGGTGGGCTTCGTAAATTTCTTTTTCCAGTTTCTTACGTTCGTATTTGAGTTTACGCGTTTGGTAGTCAATTTCACAGCCTTCGAGCTCGATCATGGTCTCAACGTGTGAAATAACCGCTAATTGAAGATTGTCATCTTCGCATTGTTCTGCAAAATCAAGGAGTTGATCATCTGTACTTTCGGGATTAATTTTTTGTAATTGCTCCGGAAAAATACTGAGCATTATTTCCCAACCACTTAGAATATCTTTACTTACCGCTGTGCCGGCGCGTTTTTTGTAGTGGGGATAAAGCTTCTCTTCGTTAAGATGCAGTTTAGGTACTTTTTTGTCATTTCCCTCACAAATCATGGCAATGGCATACATAAAGTTTTTGTAGGCGCGAAAAAGTGAAAATTCGTGCTCTTGCAAATTGGAATTTTCAGTTTCTTGGATGTTTGAACCGGTGGGTTCTTCAGATGAAATATCGGAAGTTTTCGTATTTTCTTCTATGCTTTGCTGTTTTTCTGAAATTTCTTCATCAAACTCTTTGCTAATGAAGTCATTTAACATTTTTTCAAAATCATCAATATCTTCATCAGAAACGCTGTTTAAGATGTCTTGAGAATCATTTTTTTGCGTATTGGTATTTTCTGTGCTCATAGGAATCTCCTATAGATTAATTGTCAATGATTTTTGCCCGGTGTTTGGAGAATAAATAATGATTCGATCTGCTTCTCCGCCGTTTTTGATTAAAACGGCCAAGTTGTCGCCTACGGCAACCATATTTTCTATGGTACTCCCCATCGGTTGCTCTAAGCTTATTTCTTTATGCTGTTGTGGGGCAGGGCGTGCTTTTTTGTAAATGACCGTTAAGAGCATTAAACTACCGAACACCAACATAAAAGTGATAATAACGACGATGGTTTTGATGAGTTTCAGCTTATCCATAGTGTTTAACCCTTGCAATTTGATATAATTCTTTGTATAGAATAGGAAAAATAAATTTATTTTTGGTAAACATGAGCGAAATTGAAGATAAAATAGTTGTGCCTCCGGTTGCTCCCGAATATAACGGTTGGCGTTTGGATAAATTTTTGGGACGTGTGGTGCCGGACATGTCGCGTGCTCGATTGCAACAGCTCATAAAGCAAGGGTGTGTTGTGTGTGGTGAGCGGGGTGTGGAAGACAGTGCTCTCAAAGTTCATAGCGGTGAAGTCTATGAAATTACAGTTCCCGAGCCCGAAGATGCCGTTCCGCAACCGGAAGAGATTCCGTTAACTATTGTTTACGAAGATGATGACTTGCTGGTCGTTAATAAGCCGGCGGGGATGACAGTTCATCCGGCGCCGGGCGCAACTCATGGAACATTGGTTAATGCGTTGCTTTATCATTGCCAAGGGAAACTCTCTGGAATCGGCGGGGTCAAGCGACCGGGAATTGTTCATCGCATTGATAAAGATACCAGCGGTCTGTTGGTGGTTGCAAAGAACGATGTTGCGCACCGCTATTTGACAGAACAGTTTAGTATTCATTCTATAGAGCGGACCTATTTGGCTTTTGTTTACGGCGTACCGCAACCCTTATCGGGGCAAGTGAGCGGGAATATCGGGCGCAGTCCTTACGATCGCAAGAAAATGGCTGTTTTACCTCATGGAGGTAAGGCGGCCGTGACGCATTATCAGACTTTGAAAATGTGCGGGCGTGCCGCCTCTTTGGTCGAATGCCGTTTGGAAACGGGACGGACACATCAAATCAGAGTTCATCTCTCCAGTATCGGTTGCAATTTGATAGGTGATCAGCTGTATGTCAAGGCTAAAAAAACATCTCTAACCGGCGTGTCAGCTGAGGTTAAGGAAGTGATTAATCATTTTCCTCGTCAGGCACTGCATGCGCAAACGCTAGGCTTTATTCATCCGCGAACCAAGCAGTTT
>CACYYO010000054.1 GCA_902778645.1 uncultured Rhodospirillales bacterium
TTGCTTTCCGCTGGAATTAAAGCGTCAGCCCTCCGAATGGTAAAATTTCGAGGCTCCATCACCCTGTAACCCCACTTCCTCGCTGTCTACGCTTTACTGCAAGCATTACTGTTTACAGCACAAGACTCGCTATCGGTGGTTGGTTAGACCTTACCGAACAGGATTCCCACCTGCTAGACTATCCGCCCTTCGTCTGGGCGCACAATTCCGATTTATCTTTCTATGATTATATCATTTCAGCCTGATTTTGTCTATCCGTCAAATAAAAAAAGACCTTGATGAAAACTAATCCATTAAAGCAACATAAAAGAATGGCTTGCAAAAATGGGATTTTAAGGTATTATATTCTTATGGAAAAATGATTTTCTGATGAAAACGCAGTAAATAAGCCAAATGCTACTCAAAGTAGCGAAAAAAATGCCGATGTAAACCGTAATTTCTTGTTTTGTAAAGCAAAATTATCTAAAATTAAGTCAACAAATTCAGGAGGTCATCAATATGACATTTGCAGAAAAATTAAAATCAATGCGTAAGCAGTCGGGTATGTCGCAGGAAAAGCTGGCTGAAAAAATCGGAGTTTCAAGACAGGCTATAACCAAGTGGGAAAATAATTCGGGAATCCCCGATATTGAAAATATGCTTGCTTTATCTTCACTTTTCAATGTTTCCGTTGATGAGCTGCTCTCAAACGAAAAGATTGAGAAAAAGCAGGACGACTATTTATATGAAAGCGTAACCGAGTACGATATTGACAACATAAAGCGTTATGATATGAACTTAGGCGGTGCAAATACGCTCGTGCTGTCAGGCTATGAGGGGGAAAAAATCCGTGTGCGCCTTGCATCAAACACCCTTGCAACACTTCAGAGTGATTTTAAGGTGAAGATTGACGACAGCAAAAATCACATTGACATTGACATCAGCCGCAAAAACGGTATGACCGAGGCAAACGCAAAGGAGCAGGTGATGATTTTTGTTCAGCTCCCCAGTCAGTATATCGACAGAATTGAAGCGTCAATAAATGCAGGCGGGGTTGAGGTCAAGAATCTGAACTGCGAGAATCTTGAGCTTGAAACAAAAACACATAATGTTATAATTGACGGCTTTGTCGGTACGCTTGAGATTGACTGCAACCTTGATATGAACATTGTGTGCAACACCTTAAGCGGATCCGTTGAGGTTAATCAGATTTCGGCAACCTCACGAATCTGTGTTCCCGAAAATGCCGAATTTACCGCTGTTAAAAAGGGTATCGGCACAAGCATTTTATATGAAATGGACGGAAAAAAGGCGGAGGATTTCAGCGCCGCAGACTCAGAAAATGTTATCGAGCTTAACGGAATGAAGAGCGAGCTTGTTATTTGCAGAAATGAATAGAATTAAAAAATACAAAAAGGAGATGTCAGCTGTGAATCATTATATAGGAAACGGGAGAAAAGCGTAGTTTGCGATTCATTCTTGGGCATAAAAAAACAGGCAACCTGTTACAACAGGCTACCTGAAAAAAAGAAAGTGAGTGAATTAAGTTTTCTTAATATCAGTGTTGTACAAACGCAGACAAAACAAGTCTTAAGTCATCGTATGAGAGATTTGTATATTGTTTCCAAGTAGGATACTTATCCTTCTTTATTTCTTTTAACTCGCCAAGCTTTGCACCGGACATCTTTATAGCAGGGAGGTATTCGGTATTAAAGGCAAAAGTAAAGCTCTTGCGACGCTGTAAGGGAATAACAAATGCCGACCTTTTATTTCTACCCCTGCGATATATATTGTTCATTTTCTCTCCCTGTGTGGGATTTCGGACTATTGAATAATCTGTACCATCAAAAACATCAGACAAAGCAATTCGCATTTCTGTTAATAAATCTTCTTTGCTTCTGTTCCAATCAAAGCTATCCATCTGTAACTCCTTTCTTCAATCTAATTCTCAAAACAGTTTTTCCAAGCGTTTCTGTGATTATCTTGTACGAAATCTTATTGCCTTTGGCTTCTGCAAAAGTTATATTTCCTTTGATAATACATCTTAACCTTTCCAAAAGGTCTTTTTCATCGGCTGAATTCTTAATTTCATAAAAAACATTGGTGAATGTATAAGGACTATGAAAAACTAAATCCCTTATACCGAGTGTTTGTCTGATGCCATTCTGACACTTAAAAAGATAAAACTCTTTTGCTTCCATCTTAAAAATCCTCAAAAAGATCAGAAAAAGTATAACGAAAAACAGCGGAAATATACTTTGTAAGAATATGGTCATATACCATAGTTGGAGTAATCTCGTAGTCACCCTGATAGCCGTATTTCATAACAACCTCAGCGTCGTCGCAATGCTCCTCAAAGTCGTCATCAGGAACAACGGTGTTGCCTAAATCGAGGTCATCAGCATATTCGATTTCATCGTAGATATAGCACAAGCCGTTTATACTCGGAGAATCCTCGCAAATGTCCTTTTTGCTGTCAAATAAAAAGAATTGAAATGCATACACTTCACTCTCATAATAGTTTACATAGTCCGGCATATCTTCCCAAGGGTTATTGTTCCAAAGTCTGCCTTCCGCTATTTGCTCAATATCAATAATTAGACGGTGCAGCTTATTGGTAATATGCGGAGAAATCAGTAACGAATGTGAATAGACGCTTTGATTTAGGGAACGGGCAGCGTTAACAGCATTTTGAGTGTTTTCTCTTTCTTGCTGTTTACGAGTATCATTTCCACCCTCCGGCTCAAAATGAGTGATTTGAAACAGAATATTCAGGCACTCGGTAAATACACGATTCACCTCTGCACGATCAACATCACTATTATCCGGTATCACTGACTTGTTTTCATTGTTAGTCACAGGTACCAGCAAGTCGGTTTTATCTACATCAAAGTATTGCGCCAATAATCTGAGATAGTTTTCATCAGAAAAACTGTTTTTGCCCAATTTCCATTTCTTTATAGCATCAGGAGATATATGGATTAGCTCAGACAGCTCGTTATATATCTGGGCATTAGAAATACGCCGTCCGTTTTTGTTGCTTCCCTTGATCTTCTTTTTCTCTAATAAAAAATTGAACTTTTGAGGGCTGAATACCCACGCTGTTTCATTTATGGTAAAAATTGTGTAAGCCATTATTGTCACTCCTTAAATAATTTTTAAGCAACGTTACTTTATGCTATTATCATATCATCCTTGAATATTAAAGTAAAGGGAGTTAATAGGGAGATGTTATCTCCCTGAAAAAAACAAAAAAAGACCTTGATGAAAACGAATCCATCAAGGTCAAATTCTTTAAAATATGCGATTGTTTATTATGGTTTTATTTGTTTTTATTTCTTACGGTATTGACCACAAATAAAATCAAGTACATAACAACGCCGATGCCGAGCGGGTATAAAATGTGATATGACGAGGTGAATTGGTATCCGCTTCCGTTTATCCACGTTTTCCAGATGAAGTCAAACAGATTCCAAAGTCCGATCACGATAACGACAAACAAAACGCCGCCTAACACTGTTTTAATGGTTTTATTCATTTTTTGCTCCTTTACATATTAATCAAAAATATGCGATTGATTTTACTCTGCACAACTTTCTGCACCGTTTGGCGTAAGTTTGGCGTAAATGGCGTAAATCCGAGACATCGCAACTCTCGAAACCCGCATAAACACTGGGGTTTTGGGGTGTTACTTATCTAAGGATTTCATTGTCGGGAACAGCAAAACGTCCCTGATCGCAGGGCTGTCGGTAAGCAGCATGACCATTCTGTCGATGCCGTAGCCGATGCCGCCCGTGGGCGCCATGCCGATATCCAGCGCGTTGAGGAAGTCCT
>CACYYO010000055.1 GCA_902778645.1 uncultured Rhodospirillales bacterium
ACCTTTCGCTTGTTTTCAAACTTGCTTCTCGCAAGTTCGAGCTGTCATAAACTCACCAATAAAAAATCCTACCGCCAGGGTAGGATTTTTTATTGGTGGGCCCTGCAAGACTCGAACTTGCGACCAGACCGTTATGAGCGGCCTGCTCTAACCAACTGAGCTAAGGGCCCGACACCTAAATTAAGCACATTTTTATATTTCGTGCCACAGACATAATTATTAAGAGCAGGCCTGAGTCGCTTCGTAAAACTCGGTTCCACCTCGTTAACTACGCTCCTGTCGTTCGCTCGTAACGGTTGTTTCGGTGCGCTGTCGCTTCTTACAACCTAACTGCGCTTCACCTTTCGGTAAAAATTAGTCCGCCGGACTAATTTTTTTGCCTCAAGCTAACCAACTGAGCTAAGGGCCCATTCTATTTCGATAAAGGAAAATAGTTTATTCTCATTTGTTAGTCAAGTCTTTTTATAATTTTTTAATACATTATATGCTTTATCTAAAGAAAAAGTACAACAAGGAAAATCTTATGACTGAAATTTGCCATCCGCTACTGAATTTTGCCAATCACTATACATACCAATATGAGTTTGATAAGCAAGCCAAGTCGCCTTTAACGATTCTCTATCTGCATGGATTATCGTCCAATCCATGGGGCAAAAAGCCGGAAGCTGTTCATCAGTTAGCACAACGGCTGGGGGTAAATTTTTTTCGTTATGAATTAGCCGGTCATGGCGCTGATACACAACATTATGATGAAACAGACTTAGAGGTATGGCGAGACCAAGCGGTTGATATTATCAAAAACCATATCAAAGGGGATGTTTTACTGGTGGGGCATTGCATCGGTGGCTGGACATCATTACTGACGGCGCTTGCTTGTCCAAAGCAGGTGAGGGGGGTTATATGCACATCGACAGCCCCCAATTTATACCGCTTATTGATGCATATTGCCACGGCAGAACAAAAGGCGGAATTAGCTGCCAATCATAAAATAACGGTGGGCAAGGAGCGTCTTGTTTTTACGTTTACAGAGAGGTTTATGGAGTGCGCACGCCGCAATGCCTTAACCGAAATGCCGAGTATCCCGATTCATTGTCCTGTACATTTGCTTCAGGGGCTCCAAGATACATTTATTGATTGGCATATTGTCCTAAAGCTGGCCGAGAAAATAGAAAGTGAGTCGGTTGTTGCCAAGATTCTCAAAAATATGAACCATCATGCTCAAAAACCGGCGGATATAGAAGAAATAAACCGCTCAATTTGTGATATTATTCAGCAAATATTGGCATAAATAGCAATTTTCCCACAACAAATGTGATTAAATCACACTTTCAGTTTGACAATTATATATTTATTAGGGAAGATTTAATCGAAGAGGGCGAAAAACCTTCATCGACTTAATACTTAAGAAAGGATTATAAAATGAACAAGACTGAATACGTTGAAGCAGTTGCTAAAGCTGCTGGTACTACAAAAGCTGAAGCTGCTAAAGTTGTTGCTGCAAGCATCGAAGTTATCACAAAATCTTTGAAAAAAGGTAACTCTGTTCAAATCACAGGTTTTGGTACATTTGATGTTATCAAACGTGCTGCTCGTAAAGGCCGCAACCCTGCTACTGGTAAAGAAATGAAGATTGCTGCTTCTAAAGCTCCAAAATTCAAAGCTGGTAAAGTCTTGAAAGACGCTGTAAAATAATTTACGGTATTAAGCACAAAAAAATCCCTGTCAGGTCTTCCGGCAGGGATTTTTTTTGATAAAGTGAAACTATTTAATAGCCTCTAAAACATCACTAGTGATGTCCTTAGCACCTGTCAAAACGGCACTTTTGCTCAAAACCAGATGATAACCGTGCTTTTTAGCTTTTTTCTTGATGAGTTTAGTCATTTTGTGGTCAACAGCCATCAACTCAGCACTGTATTGTTGCTGCATTTCTTCTTTTTTCTGTTGCAACTCTGCCTCATATTTTTCTGCCAACTGATTTTTTTCATCTTTAGATTTAACTTTAGAGACCTCGGCTTGAGCCTCTTCAATCCACTTTTGCAACTCTTGCATACGTTTGTCCTGATTCTCCTGAATCTTAGCAATATCAGTTGACTGAGCAATGATTTGTGCGACATCGACCGTAGCAACTTTAGGCTTGCAACAACAATGAGCAATCAAAGCGGCAACAGCGCAACCTAAAACGAAAGCACCGGCAACAGCCAAAACAGGCTTTTGGCACAAGGGACATTGTTTATCAGTAGTTTGTGTAGTTTTTGTTGTTTTTTTCATATCTATCCTCCTTAAATAAGATGATATTCATTATATAATATAGGAGCAATCCAAAGTCAAATTTATTTAAAACAAAAGAGCACAACATGTGCTCTGTTAAAAAAACTGGTGGAGCTGAGGAGGATTGCAGAGCAAAAACAATCCGGAGAATTGTTTTTGCCGAAATCAGTAGCAGTTGTTAACTTGCGAGCAAGCGATAGCGATGAGAGTAAGTGTTACAACTGGCTTGACCGAAGTGCAGTTAGGGCGCGCAAATAAGCGCACCCTTACGAAACAAGAGCGAACCTTGGTTCGATCCTCCTTACTTCACATAAAAAAAAGGGATGCAAAATGCATCCCTCTATAAAACTGGTGGAGCTGAGGAGGATCGAACTCCCGACCTAATGATTGCGAACCATTCGCTCTCCCAACTGAGCTACAGCCCCAAGGTAAATAAAAAATAATTCCGGTCGAGCGACAAGTCGCTTCTTGCTCCTAAATATTGCGTTTTGCGCAATATTAACTCGCTACGGTCACTCGTTTTGTAATATTCGCTGTGCTACGCATCAGCCAATTCCGACTAAAGCTTTTATTTCGCATCGTTTACACTTACTCATAAAAGCAAGTCTCATTGCTTATCCTTAAAAAATAATTCACTGAA
>CACYYO010000056.1 GCA_902778645.1 uncultured Rhodospirillales bacterium
GGGGATTAGAAACAACACCCCGAACAAGATAACCGCGAAAGTTAAGACCATTGTTTTCTCCTTTTATTTCGCTTGTTTAGCACACTTTTTCTTGAAAAAAAAGTCTCTTCACGCAAATAGTGAATAACTTAAAAAATTTGATGAGTTTTCAAAAAAAGCCTTTATGATGTAGTCAATGAGAATCTTATTGAGGTACAATATGAAGATAAAAGTCGCGGTATTATCCTTTTTGTTATTAACCGGCTGTCATTCCGTTATGGTTAGCGCACCAGAATCGGAGAATCCTTCGACAACTGTTCAAGAAAATATTTCCATGCCTGATATGCAAAACATATATATGACAAAGGCTTATGAAACTGCGGCGACACGTGTCACTAACAAAATGCTTGATGATTCAGCTGATTTGTATGAAATACAGCCTAAGCCTAAACTTTATATCAAGCAAATTGTTAAAACAGCTCCGGAATTACCGGATGGTTTTTATACGGCACAACGTGCTGTTAAAGATATTGTAAAGGGATCGGGAACGTTTGTGGTGGTCGACAAGATGGAAGATGCTACTTATATCCTGGAGACCAGCGTCAACCAATTTAATGTTGCAAACTTACCGGGAATTATTATGAAACAGAGTCTGAACAATACGGCAGACCAACCTTTGAGAGCATGGAATATTGTTATTAAACAAATGGCAGAAGATCAGAGCTGGCAATAATGAAACATTTATATCTAACAGTAGGACTACTTTTGGCGGTAGTATCCGCAACAAAAGCTGAAGTCGTGGAACAAGAAGACAGTGCGCTCTCTGTTTTCGGGGAGGCATGCGAAGAAATAAAAGCAGGCGAACAGAATGCACCGGCTCGCATAAAAGCGACCGATAAAGCATGTTTTTCAGCAGTCAGTGCGTTGCCTGAGATTATTGATATTAAAGACAGCTTTGACGAGCATGATTTTAATGTTATGATTTATAATATTGTTGATGAGTATATTGAAGATTTAACAACCAAAACTCTAAGACAAGATGACAATCAAATTTGCATAGAGGTATCCGGTTACATTACTCCGGAAAGTATCGGTAAAGCTATTGATAAGACAATTAAATCTCCGGCGACACAACAAAAAATGGTGTCATTACAAGATGACGATGAGGAAGATGATAGTCTTGACAATTCTTTGGCAACTCTGAACATTCCGGAGCAGAATGTTTTGCCGACACCGCCCAATAGCGTTCTTGTTAATACCTTTTATGTCCGTCCGACTGAGTTTTATAACAACACGAAATCAAACAGCCATTCGGGGATTTTGAAAAAAATTTTATCGCAATCTGAAAATGTACAGGTTATGGCTCGTGAAGAAGATGCTAATTTTATTGTTACCCCCCAAGTATTGAAAGCTAAGATAGAACCATTGAACAGTGAGACTAATCGGATGCAGATGGTTCTCGCCTTAGAGATTTTTGATCGTTTGAAAAATGACACGACGACAGAGCATCAGAACAAATTTATTCTTTTCAGTACCAACGAAAACGAACAAGCCATCGCCAAGGATTTACTTACACAATTGTTCAAGCAGGGAAGTGTTTCTTTACTCAAAATGGCCGATCAAAGCAGCGCTCAATCAATAAAAAAGCAGGCTCACGGAATTTCTGATACTGCGGTTATTACGCAATAACCAATTTTTTCTGACGCGATATCGGATAAAGAACAACACTTAAGTTGATTAAATCTTCTATTTTGTGTGAAGCACAATAAGTGGCAATCTGGGTGTTTAGTAATTGTTTTGTTTCGTCATAGTTGGTAATTCCGTCGTCAACATAAAAAACAAACTCGACGTCCGGAAATTCTCGGTCATTGTATAGGTTAAAAGAAAATCCCAACATATTTTCCTGTACTTTGTCTATCAGCCGCTCCATTATTCCCGGAATATGATTGCTTACGCCAAAGTCTCTGTTTAACACAATCCAGTCGCGTAAAATATTGTATTCTCTTGTATCCGGCAGGTAATCAAGAAGCTTTGACAACAACGACATACTTCCACTATAAACGGCGTATTTTACCAGTAAATTTTGATGTGTTTTAATACTGTTATTTATATCGGCAATATAAGGAGCAAGCGCGGCCCCGGCCATATCTGAAAGCCCCAAATTCATCAAATCATCAATATAAATTTGTTCAGAAACCGCGGATAAGTCGCCACCGTTTTCCCAAATTTTATAGGCAATGGTTCTGGCGCGGCGGCCTCTATTGTGCATAATTTGTTCATGAAGCAATAACACCAGCAAATTGACATCATTAGGTGTTTTCTGCAGTAAGTTGTATAATTGTTGCTCCAGATAAAGAATACCTTCTTCATCCGTGTATTCAAGTGTCTGTATAAAATTAAGGGCTTTTTCAGCATCAATTAACGGCATATTTTTTTGCTTTTCCATTTTCTTACCTTTCCAAAATAAATGTTGATGGTCCGTCATTAATCAAGGATACCTTCATATCGGTTTGAAAAATTCCGGTTTCAACATGATGTCCAGCCTGTCGTAAACACTCAACAAAATACTCATAAAGAGGTTCTGCCTCCTCCGGTCTGGCAGCAGTCTCGAATCCCGGGCGATTACCACGCGATGTGTCTCCGGCCAATGTGAATTGAGAGATTGCTAAAATTTCACCACCAACATCGGTCAGGGCTAAATTCATCTTACCTTGAGTA
>CACYYO010000057.1 GCA_902778645.1 uncultured Rhodospirillales bacterium
CGTTTTTCAAGGTACTGAAGTTTTGTAAACCGCCGCCAAACACGGCGGTTTTTGCTATTATTCACACATGCGTTCTGTACTCATGTTTGAGTGTTTACCATCATGCCGGTCTCCACGTCAATTATACCAACTGTCGGACCGGCGGAAGGGGGTCTGTTTTCGGCGGTCAGGGTGTCGGACTTCAGCGGTCTGGCTGTAGTTTTCGAGCGGCGTACGCACCTGGCTCACTTTTTCATTGACATTTACAGCTTACTCCTGCCGCTCGGCCTGCTTCACATAATCCTTGCTCTCCTTTGAGACACCGCCGAACAAGATCTACTTTTTCCTCTACACACAACTTCGGTTTTCGTGGCATAAAAATACTCCCCCTATGATTGGCAGTTTTGTTTTTCACTGTCTCTCATAGAGGGAGCATATCATTTTGCAACTGTTCATCTTTTGCGTTTTTTTCGCTCGAGTTGTTCCACCCCTGTTACCTTATTCTGATTTTCACCCCTCAAAAAAACGACAAAATAAGGTAAAAATATGAAGGAGAACTCATTCATTAGCTCAAAAAGGCATTCATGAGGTCAAAGCAAAAACCGCGTAACCATGCGGGTTTGCGGGTTCTTGGACTAATGAACGATATTCTACAGGGCGATGTTGTGCGACATAGGACCGGGAGGAACGGCATGAAAGACTCGATTGAATTCGAACTCAACAAAAAGCGTATTTTGTTGAATTAGCGATCAGAAAAATAACGGAGGTGACAGCACCGTCACCTCCGCTTTTTGATTTTCGCGTCTGGTCTCTTAGCTTTTTCTAGGATGTGCTATCTGTCATCGATGTACTCAGCACAGGGATAGTAGACCGTTCTCTGCAAGGAAGATTAACAACTAATCAAAATTTTAACCAAAACAGTAGCTTTTTTCTTTTGAATTTTATCAAAATGGCACAGAAAAATATAATTACAACAAAAATAGAGTTAAAATTTTTAAGTTTGCTCTTTAAAATTTTGGTAAATGAGAGTATTATTTAACTGCAAAATAAAGAGAGTTTATCTTTTGCTCTATTTTGTCAGAAAAACTTGAAAAATGTAAATATTTTAATATAATAATTACATAATCAAAGTTCAAGAAAACGTGAGCTTTAGATAGTTTTTCTGAAAAAAGCAAAGCAAACCTCCAAAAAAGGGGGGCCTTTATGGACATCATAGATAAGTATCTGTTAGAAATTCTGACGGAGGATTCTCGTTGTTCCGCAACAGAGATTTCTAAGCAAATCAACTTATCGATCCCCGCGATTAACAAACGAATCGCAAAACTTCGCGAGACAGGCGTTATCGAGAAATTTACCGTTCAAGTAAACCCACAGAAAATTGAAAAATCAGCGCAAGCGTTTATAATGCTCGTTGTTGATCAATATTCCCAAATAAACGAATTAATTGATTTTGTGAACCAAAATAAGAATATTGTTGACTGTTACGCAATAACAGGAGAATACGACTATCTGCTGAAGATCTATGCAAAGGACATTGAAGAGCTCGAAAGTATTTTGCTTGAATTGAAGGGAAAAAATTGTGTTTCAAAGAGCCATACAATTTTTGCACTTATGGAACATAAGCACTCGCCTGGCCCTCTACCAACCTAAACCTGCACAAAATGGATTGCCGATAAGATTAGGAGAAATACAGGAATGAAAGATATTTCTAATGTTGCAAAGAAGGTACAGCCATCTCCAATCAGACAGATGTTTAATTTGGCTGATGGCATGGAAGATGTGGTAAGTTTTACCGTAGGTGAACCTGACTTTGACACACCTCAACACATTGTGGACGCAGCAATTGATGCGTTGAAAAACGGCGAACATCATTATACCCCTAATGCAGGAATTTTACCTCTTCGGACGGCAATCTCGGAAGTTATTTCCCACTCTCATGGTTTGAGTTACGCCCCAGATAAAGAAATCATAGTCACAGCAGGTGGAATGGAAGCATTGCTTTTAACAATGCTGACGATATTGAATCCTGGGGACGAGTTTATTCTCAGCGATCCTTGTTGGACAAACTATTCTCGGCAGGTCGAGATTTGTTCTGCTGTACCGATGTTTGTGAGAGTAAATGCAGAGAATGGGTTTACATTTAATCCAGACGACTTGGAGCGCGCAATTACGCCACAAACAAAAGGCTTCCTTATTAACTCTCCCGCAAACCCCACTGGAGGAATAGCAGAAAAGAAAATACTGCAAAAACTTGCTGAAATCGCTATTCGCCACGACCTTTACGTAATCTCCGACGAAGTTTACAGTGCGATAGTTTACGAAGACAAGAAGATTACTAGTATAGCAACGATCCCAGGAATGAAGGAGCGTACCGTAATCATTAATAGTTTTTCTAAGACTTACGCTATGACTGGTTGGCGTGTTGGGTATGCTGTCGGACCTCAACATTTGATTTCACAAATGGTAAAGCTCCAGGAAAACGTTGCCGCTTGCGTTAACAGTGCGGCACAGTACGGTGCTTTGGCGGCGTTGACAGGGACGCAAGAACCTTTATCGGAAATGCTCAAGACATATGCGGAAAGAAGAACATATGTGTTAGATGCTTTTT
>CACYYO010000058.1 GCA_902778645.1 uncultured Rhodospirillales bacterium
CGAATTCAAACTTTTTTCATTTGCAAGCCTTCTATTCGATGTTTCAAAATTTCTTTTGTGCAGGTATACAATTTTTTATCGTTCTGAATAGTTACATTTGCTTTAATAAAAAAATGGAAACAGGAAGCCCAAGATAAGTTTTCAAAAAACTTCGAGTTGATAGATATGGGTGTTGGAGAGCCGGATTGGGCAGCAGATAAAAAAGTTGTTGATGTGTTGTCAAATGAAGCAGGCAAATTAGAGAATAGATTCTACTCTGACAATGGTATTGTTGAGTTTCAAAATGCCGCTATTGATTATATGAAGGATATCTATGGTGTTAATAATTTAACTATTAGTAATGTGCTTCATGGTATTGGAAGTAAACCGATTCTAGCAATGATTCCATCATGCTTTATTAATCCGGGGGATTATGTATTGAATACGGTACCTGGATATCCAGTTTTATCTACTCATGCAAAGTACTTGGGGGGAAAGGTTTACAATTTACCGCTTAAAGAGGAGAATGATTTTTATCCGGACTTTAATGAAATTCCTAAAGAAGTCTTAAGAAAATCTAAGCTGTTATATATAAATTACCCTAATAACCCAACAGGACAAATTGCTACAAAGGCCTTTTTTGAAAATGTCGTAAAATTTGCTAGAGAAAATGATATCATTGTTATACACGATGCGGCATATGCTGCATTAACCTATAATGACACTCGACCTTTGAGCTTTTTATCAGTCGAAGGTGCAATTGATGTCGGCGTAGAGATTCACTCTTTATCTAAAGCGTTTAACATGACTGGATGGAGATTAGGTTTTATTGTAGGA
Source organism: uncultured Rhodospirillales bacterium (assembly GCA_902778645.1). Classification (GTDB taxonomy): domain Bacteria; phylum Pseudomonadota; class Alphaproteobacteria; order RF32; family CAG-239; genus Scatocola. The sequence continues at coordinate 817 of CACYYO010000058.1, forward strand.
AATAAAAAAGTTATATCTGCATATGGAACTGTTAAGGATAACACTGACTCTGGTCAATTTCGTGCAATACAAAAGGCAGGTATTTGTGCATTAAAAAATACATGGATTACCCAAAATACAGTTTGCAAATACTCTCGAAGGTTTACAATGTTGATTGAGGCACTGCGCGAAGTTGGGTTTAATTGTTCGGAACCTAAAGGAACATTTTACTTATATGTAAAAATTCCAAAAGGAACTAAAAATGGAGTTGAATTTAAATCTGCTCTAGAAGTAGCAAGGTATATTTTATTAAATGCTAATATTTCAGTGGTTCCATGGGATGATTGTGGACATTACTTAAGATTCTCTGTTACTTTTTCTGCTGATTATAATGAGGAAAGTAGGATAATAAATGAGATGAAAAACAGATTAAAAGAATTAAATTTTGTGTTTGATACATAATATATGTGTTTTGAGTGTTATATATAATAGATTAAAAGGTGGCTGGCTGAATATAGCGCTCCCATTGAACACCTGCGCCGTTTGAAACTGAACAGTGTCCAGTTTGCCCCGTCGCTACTGTTCATTCAGAGCGGCCGAGGTGTTCAGTTTGGGGCGACATATTCAGCTGGCTCAAAAACAATATCATATGTTAAGGAACAAGACACTTGCAGAAAATGATATGCACCCCAAAAGGTTAGACACTTTTGGAGGTGCATATTTTTGTGCAACAACCCCCAACAAATTGTGACCCGACGTAACCGTCAAATAAACCACCGTATTGCTCTCCGCCCGGTAAATGTGCGAGAATAAAAGCAAAAACGAAGTGTGCGGTTGTAGCCGGTTGTATTCGAACGACTACAATCGTACACAATCGCACGGGGTGGAATCATGTCAAAAGGTCTACAAATCGTCAAGGAAAACAATAATCTTACGGAATGGTCACGGCAGGTTGAAGAGTACCGCAGTAGTGGATTGAGCGTGCGCGCATGGTGCGAACAGAATCAAATCGCTGTCAGTACCTTTCACTACCGCCAGCAGAAGGTGTGGAAAGCGTTGCAAAAGAGCAGTCAGTTCGTTGAAGTCCCGCTATCTCTCAATGAGAGCCATAATAACAATATTGCGGCGTTGGTAAAATTCGGAAGCATCTGTGCTGAAGTACACAACGGTGCGGATGAAGCTACACTCGCCTCACTGTTTCGCGTGCTCAAATCATGTTGAGCGATTTCAGCGTATCGAAGGTCTACCTCGCCTGCGGCTACACCGATCTTCGCCGTGGGATCGACGGTCTGGCAACTATCATTGAACAGCAGTTCAAACTTGACCCGTGTTCCGACGCACTGTTTCTGTTCTGCGGCAGACGAACCGACAGGATCAAAGCGCTGTGGTTTTCGGGAGATGGATTTGTCCTTTTTTACAAGCGCTTGAATAACGGAAGCTTTCAGTGGCCGCGTTCAAAAGATGAGTTGAAATTGCTGACGCCGCAGAGCTTTCGGTGGCTGATGGAGGGCTTG
>CACYYO010000059.1 GCA_902778645.1 uncultured Rhodospirillales bacterium
ATGTCAAGAAGTTGTAAGCTTTGGTTAAAATAATCATAAATGTTTTCGGGGTTGCAATAATACAAAGGTAATGTTTTTTCAATACCAAAAAAACAATAGTTAGGTAAAAAATATGTGATGACAGATGACAGATGACAGTTATTTTTTTTTAGAAAAAACTTATTTTTGTAGTCTTATAATATATATAATTATAATTATATATATTATAAGGGGTGAGGAAGCATATTTTTTGGAATAAAAATAAACTGTCATCTGTCATCTGTCATCGATTGGGTGTACAAATTCACCCAAATCCCTTTGTAGATAGGCGATGAGAGAGTTTTGCATTTCAAAATAATCTAATTTTTGAACAACCTACTGTTTTTCTTTGTATCTTTGCATTGTTTATTTGCAATCTCAACTTGCTAACGGCTTAAAAAATGCTAACGTGCTATAAATCAGCGTTTTGCAAAATGTTGCATTTCAACATTGGTGCCACTTTGAAAAAACTATTGTTTTTCTTAGTATCTTTGCACCAGAGGTTCAGAAAAGATAAGCGCGCATCTCGAACGAATCTCGAAACCATCTCGAAGGCGAGAGCAGAGCAAAATTTATTTTGGCTATGCCGAGACAAGAGATGGTTGGACAAAGTCAACGGCATCTCGAACCTTGCGCACGCCAAAGGCGTGCTAAAGGATAAATGACAAATGATAAATGATAAAGAAGCGCACAGCGCTTTCAATGTTAAACTTAAATCTAATAGAAAATGGCAAAAATTACTCCAATCGACGTGATCAAAGGTATCACAGGTAAGTATGGCAGCGGTAGCAACGACTACTTCGCAACCAACAAGTCAAGTAACAAGATTCATCTTGCAAAGTTGTCTAACCCTTACAAGGGTCCAGCAAGTGAAAAGCAGTTGGCTCAGCAGAGCAAGTTCGCAGCACGTCAGGCAGCTGTTAGTGCATGGCTCAATGCCAACAAGCCAAGTGAGAAGAACGGCGCAAAGGGTACTGAGGCTTACCAGCTTGCTCAGAAGCTAAAGAAGACAATGCACTTCTCGTGCATCAGTCAGGTGATTTACAAACATTTGGATGAGGATGGCACTGTGAAGTTGCCAACAGCCCATCCCGACCTTCCCGGTGGGGAAGGAGAACAAACTGGCGGCGGTGGCAGCACCAACCCAACTCCAAGCCCATCAACCGGAGACGACGACAACGGCGGCGATAGTCCTGAAATTTGACCTCTCTCCCGCTCCCCCCTACAGGGGGAGTGCCTCGCTAACGCTCAACAACTTGCTTGCGAGAGTTTGCTTTAAACAAAACAATCATTTAATTTAAAAATTCGAGCGATGAAAAAAGAAACTTGGAAAATGGTGATTCAACTGATAGTATCAGTGCTCACCGCTGTGGCAACTACACTTGGTGTGACAAGCTGCGTATAGATAATAATAAGCATTGGTTTGTTTTTCATAAATTAAAGTATAAAGAGGATTTGTCGATTGACAATCCTCTTTTTTATCTTTAATCAGTTAATCAGTTAATCAGTTATTTTTTTTGAGTAACAAAAGCAAAAGAACAAACTTGTACACATTGTGACAGCCATGGTCAGAAACAAGCAGCTTTTCGACAAGGATTATAAAATATCAGCATAAACCTAAAAAAAAATGGTCGAAATATTTGGATTTTAACATAGAAAGCTCTAATAAATATTCACTTGCTTCCTATAGAAATTTCAAAATATATTAAGTTAATGAAACATAAATTTAATTTGTCGCTCTCTGAACTTTCAAAAGTTCGTGGTTCATCTCATAGTCCATGTCATGGATAACCAACGACATGGCTAGATGAAGAAGTTTGTTCTTGGCATTGTTGAGTGCGATTGAGTGAGTTTTGCCTTCTGATATTTTACGTTGATAGTAATCATGATAGATACCACCTCTGGCAATTGTATGCATGGCTGCCTGCGTTAGATATGACTTGAGCATGGAACTGGAGAGGTTACGAACATCCGCTCTTTTATCAACAGAAGATCCTGATTTTGATCTAAATGCAGCTACTCCCCAATAGCTAGCCATCTTTCTGGATGTTTTAAAAGCTCTGAAATTGT